>JASHRI010000476.1 GCA_030037435.1 Candidatus Acidiferrales bacterium
TTATCCCACTGGCCAAACACGCCGAGCCGCTTGAATTCGCGCTTGTGATCCTCCACGTATACGGCGGCAAACTCGCGGCACATCCGGCGAAATTCGGCTGCGCTTACTTTGCTGGTCTTGCCACCGAGCTTTTTCTCCACCTGAGTTTCGATCGGCAGGCCGTGGCAGTCCCAACCCGGTATGTACGGAGACCGGAAACCGGCCATTGTCTTCGACTTCACGATCATGTCCTTCAGCGTTTTGTTCAGGCCCGTGCCGAGATGAATTTCGCCAGTGGGATACGGCGGGCCGTCGTGAAGTACAAACAGTGGGGCGCCCGAGCGCGATTCGAGAATCCGCCGGTAAATGCCGACCTGCTCCCAGGCGGCTAATTGCTCGGGCTCACGCTCCGGCAGCCGGGCCTTCATGGGAAAATCGGTCTTCGGCAGGTTCAGGGTGCTTTTTAAATCGATGGTTTTGGACACCTTGCGGAGTGGGAAAGCCCTTTCTTGAGACCTCTAGCGCGCAGCGCGAAGCGCAGGCATCGCCGATTGTCCTATGAGTTTGCGATGGAAACCGGAATTTTCGGCCACCGGGTTATGATGTTACAATAACTGCCGAGGCGTGTCAGCCGTGGCGGCGGGACTTGGACATCCTTTTCCGCGTATATGCGTCTAACCTTTGGTATATAAGGCGGCCAAGGGGCCAAACTTAAGGTCTATGTCAGACTCTAGCGCGCGGGCCAACGACACGGGCCAACCCAATCAAGAGCCCGTGGTGCGCGTCAGGCGTTTCGCTACCCCCATTCAGCCGTGGAGCCTTCGGAGCCTATTCTCTAACCTGAGAGACTTCCTGGTCGAGCGACCTGTGAAGCTGCGCCCCGGCACGCCTTCCGCGTTTGCGATGCCGCGATTTGGCGCCGGCCTTGGCGACAACGTCAAGGAATTCTTCCACGCAGGCCCTCGCGGCCCAGTTAACTCGGGCTTTTTGGTTAACTGGAGTAATGAGACTGGATTTTGGCAAAATCTGCGCGATTTGATTGCGCCGAAGAAGCTGCCGCCGCTCCAGACAACCAGCAAACCGGTCCCGGTCAAGGAAATCTGGTCGAAGAACGAACAGTTCTCTCGAACTCAATTGATCTCCATAGGCGCGCATGTGGTGGCCGTTGCGCTCGTGGTATTGCTCCCGCTTCTGTTTCCGGAGTGGCTATCGCCGCCGGTACAGAAAGCCAGCACGACCATTACACCCATCGACGACACTATTTCACCCTATCTTGCGAAGCTGCAGCCTGCGAAGTCGCGCGCGGGTGGCGGAGGCGGCCAACACGATCTCGCCCCGGCGAGCAAAGGCCGTGCGCCCAAATTCGATTGGACGCAGACTGCCCGTCCCATGGTGAAACCGCCAGAACATCCGCAGATTGCCATGACCCCAACCGTGATCGGCAATCCGGATATCAAGATGCCCAATTCAAACTTGCCGAACTGGGGCGACCCACTTGGTAAAACCTCGAATGATTCCATGGGCAATGGACACGGCAATGGCTTGGGCAATGGCAATGGCAGCGGCGTAGGTCCCGGTGAAGGCTGGAGCACCGGTGGCGGAATGCCAAATGCCGGTGCAGGGGGTTATGGAGTGCCGGAATGCTTGTATTGCCCTCGCGCCGATTACAGTGACGAAGCGATGAAAGTCAAGGTGCAGGGTGTAGTCGAGCTGCTCGCAGTGATCACGGCTGACGGGCGCGTCACCGACATTCACGTGGCCAAGGGACTTGGATTTGGTTTGGACGAGAAAGCAATCGAAGCGGCTCGCACTTGGCGTCTGCGTCCGGCCCTGGGGCCCGACGGCAGACCGGCCGCCGTGCGCGAAATCATCGAAGTGCAATTCCAGCTATTCTGACCGCGAGCTCCGATTAGCCGTTCCCTTCCGTTCCCGCTGACGTTTACCAAATGGACCCACTCGTATCCGCACATGCGCCCATCTGCTACGATGAGCGGCATGAGCAGCCTTACACGCACTTTGACCCTATGCTTCGCGGCGTTGGCAGCGCTGGCAGCTCCCGCCGCCGCGCAAAATGGCACGATAGAATTTGTTGCTCGCGTCGCTCCTACCGGAGGAGTGCAGGAACCCGTGCGCGGATTCCCGTTCTTCCTGCTGAGCAAAAGCTTCGTGCAGATTTCCAAGGAGGTGGACGCGGCCGATCCCAAGCCCGACATGAATGCGTACATCGACAAGCTCGACGTCTCGCCTGAGTTGAAGGCGTGGATGAAAAAGTATCACTGGATTCAATTGGCGGGCGAAGACTTCATCCATCAGTTGAAGCCCGACGATATCCTCGGCGTCCCCGAATTCCGCAAAGCCTACATGGAACGGAATGCGAGCGACAAAGACGCAGCGTTCCCCAAGGCGAAAGTCAAGCCATCCGATGCGCAGAAAAATCCAGAAAAATTCGAGCGGCTTTCGAAGGAATATACCGACGCCGTCAAAAAGTACATTCAACAAAATCCGGACAGCGTCGACGGCATCGACCTCGGCTTGACCGACATTGACCCCTATCCGAAATGGCAGTCGCTGCTCGGCCGGCGCGGTCCGGAGATTCATCGTCGCGCCCTCGATCTCGCGCAATCGAAATATCTGGTGGCGCAGACGCAAACGAACCTGCAAGGCCAGGGCTTTATCAACAACGTTCCACCGGGCACCTATTGGATCAGCACGCTCGACGCCACCGCAGACGTCGGCGACGTGCGCCCGCGCTGGGATGTTCCGGTCAGCGTCGCGCCGGGCCAGACCGAGTACGTCGCGCTCTCAAACGTCAACTCCGTTCCTCCGCCGAATTCCGCATCGCAGTAGGCTGCGAGAACGAGGCCCGCGTGTCGGCTTCCCCGGAACTCGCAGCGCTGATTCGCGGACTTTGCGACGACGATTCCGTCAATCGCCAGCAAGCAGCTCTTGAAATTTTCGCGCGTGGCCGCGAACTCGCCGGCACCGCTCTGGCGAATGTGCTTGCCGCCTCGGACGTCGCCGGCTGCTTCGTTTTAGGCGCGGACGGATTCCCGTTAGCCACGGTGGGAATCGCAGTCGAGCCCGCCACTTTCGACCGCATACGAGGCGCCGTTGGCTCGCCGCGTCTAGCTGACGTGCCGCCCGAGCAAGATGCCGTTGAGTTCGAGGTGGATTTTCCCAATGGAGCGAAGCTGGACATCCTTACGAGTCGCGATCCAACCGCAAATGGGGCGATCGCGCGCTATCTGCAGCGATCGGGAGAAGGAATTCAGCAGGTGGAACTTCAGGTCTGTGATGTCGATCGCGCCACCGAAATACTTCGGCGCCATTGGCGCGTCGATCCCGTCTATCCCGCCACGCGCGCCGGTGCCGATGGCACGCGTGTGAATTTTTTCCTCGTGCCGCTCGCCAGCGGCAGCAAAGTCCTGATCGAACTCGTCGAGGCGCGCGCCGCAAAACATTAGCGCGTGCCGACGTCGATCCTGCTTCGCTATCCGCCGCTCTGCTCGATCAGTTTCGCTACCAGCGCCGTCCAACCGGTTTGATGGCTCGCGCCCAATCCCATACCGGTCTCGCCATGAAAATACTCGTAAAAGAGAATCAAGTCGCGCCAGTGGGGGTCCTGTTGAAATAGTGCATTCTGACCGTACACTGCCCGCCTTCCCTCACAACGCAGAAAAAGCCGCGAGAGCCGCCGCGATAGCTCAGTCGCGGCGTCCCACAGCGTGCAGTTCTTCTTCGACCCGGTCGGGCATTCCACCTCGAATTCATCGCCATAGTAGTAGTGCACGCGTTGCAGAGACTCAATCAGTAGAAAATTCAGCGGAAACCACACCGGCCCTCGCCAGTTCGAATTTCCTCCAAAAAGATCGGTCGTCGATTCCGCCGGCTCGTAGTCAACCGAATGCTGCTCTCCATCGACGGTCAGGATGAACGGATGCTTCTGGTGAAATTTGGAAAGCGCGCGAGCGCCGTACGGCGAAAGGAATTCGTTCTCGTCGAAAACATACCGGTAAATTCGCTCCAGTTTCTTCCGGTTGGCAATCGTCAGCAGCAATCGCGGCCCTTTCTCCGTACTGCGGCTCATATCGACGTGCTCCAACGTCTCCTTGTGATGATCGAGAAACCATTGCATGCGGCGGCTGAAGGCCGGCACTTTCGCCAGGTCCTCCGGCTCAAACGTCTCCACGGCAAACAGCGGGACGAGCCCTACCATCGACCGCACCTTCAGCGGCGTGTGAACGCCCTCGCCAAGGTGGAGCACATCGTAGTAAAAGCCATCACCATCGTCCCACAGACCGATGCCCGAGCCGCCCATGTCGTTCATCGCTTGCGAGATGTAAATAAAGTGCTCGAAAAATTTGCTTGCCACGTCTTCGTACGCCGGATCCTCATGCGCCAGCTCCATGGCCATCGCCAGCATGTCCAGGCAATACATTGCCATCCAGCTCGTGCCGTCCGATTGGTCGATGTACTTACCGGGTCCCAGAGGTTGCGATCGGTCGAACACTCCGATGTTATCGAGCCCAAGAAAACCGCCTTCGAACACATTTCGGCCTGCCGGGTCTTTCCGATTTACCCACCAGGTGAAATTCAGCAATAGTTTGTGAAAGACGCGCTCCAGAAATTCGCGGTCGGTCTTTCCGCGGATGCGGCCTTCGATCTTGTACACGCGCCATGCGGCCCAGGCGTGCACCGGCGGATTCACGTCCGAAAAATTCCATTCGTAGGCCGGCAGTTCGCCGTTCGGATGCATGTACCATTCGCGCAGAAAAAGCACCAACTGCTCTTTCGCGAAATCCGGATCGATCAGGGCCATGGCCACGCAGTGAAAGGCTAAATCCCACGCCGCGTACCAGGGATACTCCCATTTGTCCGGCATCGAGATGACGTCGGAATTGTGCAGGTTCAGCCACTGCGAGTTGCGCCCGGTGAGCCGCCGGGGATCGGGAGGCGGTTGCGTGGGATCGCCCGCGAGCCAGCGGCGCACGTCATAGTGATAGCTCTGCTTGCCCCAAAGTAAACCGGCGAACGCCTGCCGCTGCACCATGCGGGCATCCGGGCTGCTTTGCCCGCCAATCGTCTGTGCGTAAAACTCGTCGGCGTCCTTCAGACGTTCGGCGAAGACCGCGTTGAATCCGTCGCCGAAATAGTCGCGCGCCGAGGCAGTGGCATTCGCGGGGTCGCGGTCCACCAGGCGCAATCGGAACACGTTGTTTCCACCGGCGGGGATTTCGACAGTCCAATGCGCGGCGCTTTTGGTGCCCTTCAGCGCGGGGTTCACGGCCGCTCGCTCACCGTGAATTACGTAGCGATGAAATGCGTCCTTCACGTAGGACGTGCGATTCTTCTGCCCAAAAAGACGCGCCTCATCCGTGTCGTTTTCAGTGAAAAGCATTTCGGGCGCGCCCTCGACCAGCAGCCAGCGCTTACCGTAGTGATATTCATCCAGCGCAACCACGGTCATGCCAATGGGGCCATCAACTCGCGCCGCCTGCGGCGGATCGTAATTTTCGCCCCACGACCATCGGTTGCGAAACCACAGGGTCGGCAGCACGTGCAGCTTCGCTGGCTCTGGCCCACGATTCCAAGCCGTGATGCGAATCAGAATGTCTTCGGCCGTGGCCTTCGCGTATTCCACGAACACGTCGAAATAACGGCCATCCTTGAACACGCCCGTGTCGATCAGCTCGTATTCAGGATCGAGCCGCGAACGGCGTCCGTTTTCAGCCACCAGATGCTCGTAGGGAAATTCGGCTTGCGGATATTTGTAAAGGTATTTCAGGTAGGAACTGGTCGGCGTCGCGTCCAAATAGTAGTAATACTCCTTCACATCCTCGCCGTGATTCCCTTCCCTGTTCGTCAGTCCAAAGAGACGTTCCTTGAGAATCGAGTCTTTCTCGTTCCAAAGCGCAATGGCAAAGCAGATGTGCTGATGGCGATCGCAGAAGCCGGCGATGCCGTCCTCGCCCCAGCGATAGGCGCGCGAACGTGCATGATCATGCGGAAAATAATTCCAGGCGTCGCCGCTCGGGCTGTAATCCTCACGGACGGTGCCCCATTGGCGCTCGGAGAGATAAGGTCCCCACCGTTTCCAATGCACCGACCGTTCGACGCTGGCTTGCAGCCGCTCCTCTTCCCGTGTCATGCCCGGTTTCCTCTGCCGTGGCTCGTTCCGAGGAGCGCAGCTTGCGAAAGCGACGCCTGCTCATCGGCCCTCTTCGCCGGTTTGCGCGCAATAGATCACTGTAGCCGCTCATATCGCATGTGGCAAGAAGCACAAGATCAGAGGCGCATAATTTTTGGCTCGGCTGCGGCTGTGCTGGCCGTGAACCGCTGAATTTTGTATCCTCCCTGAACTTCGACAAGGAGACATCGATTTCACTTGAACGCACCGTCGAGACTACGCAGCCGGTTCGCGCGAGTTCGGCTGGTGGCGGGTGGGTCGCGCCGCTGCTCGTCGCTGCCACAGCCACGGCGATCGTGGCGCCGATGCTTTTTCTAGGCAACGCCTCGGGGCACGATTTCGTCTTCCATGTAACGTCGTGGCTCGACGCAGCCCGGCAATGGCACCAGGGCGTCGTCTATCCTCGCTGGGCCGAGTGGGCTAACTGGGGATTTGGAGAGCCACGATTTATTTTCTATCCGCCCGCCTCGTGGACCATCGGAGCGGCGCTTGGCTCGGTCCTGCCTTGGCGAATGGCGCCTGGCGCCTTCGTTTGGTTGACGCTCGTCGTCGCCGGCATCTCGATGTGGACGCTTGCGCGCGAATGGCTGCGTGGATCGCTGGCGATTGCGGCCGCACTTTTCTACTTGGCCAATCCCTATCACCTGGTGGTCGTGTATTACCGCAGCGCCTATGCGGAACTTCTCGCAGGCGCGCTTTTGCCGCTGCTCATTTGGTCTGCGCTCGGCGTCGTACGAGGACAATTCCGCCGTGCCGTCCCGCTTGCCTTCGTTTTCGGAGCGATTTGGCTTTCAGACGTCCCCGCCGCCATCGTTGCAACTTATTCGTTGTGTGTGATTCTGATGGTGGGCTGCGCCGCTCGCCGCACCGCGCGGCCTCTGGCGCCTGGGGCGGCAGCGATGGCCGCCGGCTTCGCTCTCGCCGCGTGCTACATCCTTCCGGCGGCATGGGAACAGGGCTGGGTGCAACTCGCGCAAGTCGTTTCCAATGAGGTAAGCCCCCTCCACAATTTTCTGTTCACCCGCTCAAACGATCCCGACTTCGTCGCCTTCAATCACAAAGTGTCGTGGGTTGCGCTCGGCATCATGATCGCCGCAGTGCTCGCCGCAATCCTCGTCGCGCGCTTGCGACACAATTTTCGCGAGCTTTGGTGGATTTTCGTGGCGCTTGGGCTCACTTCGGTGGCGCTGATGCTGCCTATTACCACTTTTCTATGGCGCACACTGCCGAAATTGCAATTCGTACAGTTCCCGTGGAGATGGACTGAGGTGCTGGCCGTCGTCTTCGCTTTTTTCGTGGCAGCGGCCATCGGCACAACCCAAAAGCGTACGGCGTGGCTGATTGGAATTATCGTCGTCTTGGGAATTTGCGCTGCAGGCGTTGCAATCAGCCACGATGCGTATTGGGATAGCGAAGACCTCGCCACGGCTGTCCAGGCATTTCGCAGCGGCCACGGTTACGAAGGCGTCGACGAATATACCCCGATCGGCTGTGACCGTTCCCAACTTCCCGGAAATCCCAACGATACTGCGCGGCCAGCAGGAGTTTCGCCCGCCGCTGCGCCTCTGATTGCGATGGTCGATGCCACGTCGGGAGCGGTCGTGCCGGTTCAGGGCGTGACTCTGGATATTCAGCGATGGTCCGCCGAACGTAAAATGTTCCGCCAAGACAGCGCTGCGCCCGTCACGCTTGCCCTTCGGATTCTGAGCTATCCGGCCTGGCAAATCGACGTGGATGGCCATGAAACGCAGCCGGGCGCGCAGCCGGATACCGGGCAGATTCTTATACCGTTGCCCGCAGGGTCCCATCTCATCGCCGCGCAGTTCCGCCGCACGTGGGACCGCACAGCCGGCGACGCAATTTCCGCCTTGAGCGGGCTTATTCTTTTAGGCTTCGCGTGGTTTTTGCGCAGGCGCACCCGCGCGTCGTAATAGCGGCCACTTCGGGGAAAGGTCGAGGCGGAAAACTACTGCAAGCGGCGATGCTTGAATTGACGCTCGCCCTTGACGTACTCCGCAACGGTGTGCCCGTCGCCCACGAGCTTGTATTTGTAGGTCGTTAGACCTTCGAGACCCATCGGGCCGCGGGCGTGCAGTTTGCTGGTGCTGATGCCGACTTCCGCGCCGAACCCATACCGGAAGCCATCCGCAAATCGGGTGGAAGCATTTTGAAACACACCCGCGGAATCCACTTCGTTCATAAACCGGCCAGCTGCGGCGGAATCTTCCGTCACGATCGCATCTGTATGGTGCGAGCTGTAACGATTGATGTGATCGATCGCTTCGTCGAGACCGGCCACGACCTTGATGGACAAAATCAAATCGCCGTATTCGGTCGCCCAGTCCGCTTCCGTCGCCTGCTTCAGATTTTCATTGGGCAATAGCGCCAACGTCTTCGCGCAGCCGCGAATTTCTACTGCTGCTTCTTTCAGTTTGACCACAACCTGAGGCAGGAACTCGCGCGCAATCGCTTCGTCAACCAGCAGCGTCTCCGCCGCGTTGCATACCGCGGGATACTGCACCTTTGCGTCGTAGGTGATGGCCACCGCTTTCTTGATACCCGCCGCGCGATCGACATAGACGTGGCAGATGCCTTCGCCATGACCCAGCACGGGGATTCGGCTATTCTTCATCACGTACTGCACCAACTCGTACGATCCCCTGGGAATAATCAAATCCACATCTCGATCCTGCGCCAGCAGGTCGAGCACGTCGGCGCGCGAGTGAAGCAAACTGATCGAATCAGCGGGAACAGCGGGAAACTTCGCGAGGTATTCGCGCCAGATTCCCACAAGCGCCTCGTTGGTCTCAGCCGCTTCCGAGCCGCCCTTCATGATCGCCGCATTGCCGGATTTCAGGGCCAGCGAGGCCAACTGCGGCACCACGTCAGGCCGCGACTCGAAGATCACGCCGATTACGCCTAGTGGGCAGGATTCCTTGTAGAGCACCAGCCCTTCGTCGAGTTCTGTTACGGCCAAGCGGCGTTCGAGGGGATCATCCATGCGAGCGACTTCGCGAACCTGCTTGGCCATCTGCGCCACGCCACGTTCGCTGACGCGCAGCCGGGCAAACATCGCGGACGACATTTTTCCTGCCGCAACCGCCGGCTCTGCGGCGCGGCAATCCCGTTCATTGGCGTCGAGAATCCGCCGCGAACTTTGTTCGAGCGCGTCTGCCGCGGCCAACAGCACTTCGTTGCGTGCTTCGGCGGCGAGCTTTGCGAGTTGGCGCGACGCGATCCGCGCGCGATGCGCCAGTGCAGCAGCAGGGGCTGCGCTTGCAAGCGTCGATGCTGGAGTTGGCTGGCTCATGATTTCGCCAATACCACGATATTATCGCGCGTGACAAGCACGGGGGCCGGGGCAGCCTCGCGGCTGGTGCGCGGACTCTTCTTGCCCGAAAATTTCTCGGCTTCCTGGCTGGCGCAGTTGGCGATGCCGCGCGCAAATTCGCGCCCGTCGGCGTCGACGATGCTCACCACGTCCAACGGCGCAAACGCGCTTTCCACGCGTACGATACCCGAAGCCAAAAGGCTCGCCTTACCCTGCGTGATCGCGCGATGCGCGCCTGCGTCGACCACCACGCGCCCGCGCACGCCTGCCGCATAGGCAATCCAGCGCCGCTTCCCTTTCATGCGCGTGGCGGGCAAGAATGCCGTCCCTACCGCCTCGCCGGCAAAAATGCGGTCGAGCGTATCCGGACTATTGCCGTTCGCGATTACCGCGATCCCGCCGCAGTTCATGGCAATTTCAGCCGCTTCGAGCTTCGTGCGCATCCCGCCACGACCGCTGGCCGAGGGCCCGGCGCCGAGGGCCTTGAGCTCTGGCGTAATTTCTTCAACCAGGGAGATCACATTTGCGGTCTCGCCGTCTCGCGCTTTGTCCTCTGGGACATTCGAGGATTGGCGTGCCTGTCTCGCGGATGGTTGGCGCAGCAAACCATCCACGTTGGTGAGCAGCACGAGCGAATCCGCTTCTAGACCGCTCATCACGAGCGCCGCGAGGCGGTCGTTGTCGCTAAATGCCGGGGTATGCGAACCGGGCGTCACGGACTCGAGTTCGGCTGTAGAAACTGTGTCGTTTTCATTGACGATGGGAAGAACCCCGAAACCGATCAGCTTTTCCATTGTCTGGCGCAGATTCGAGTAGCGGCGCCAGTTTGTAAAATCCTCTTCGGTCAGCAGCACCTGCGCGATCTTGACGTCCCACGCAGAAAAAAGCTCCTTGTATGCGTCCATCAGCAGGCCTTGGCCCACCGCCGCGCAAGCCTGCTTCGTCGCCAGATCATCCAGGCGCGAGCGGTGCAAGCCCAGCCAGCCTCTTCCGAGGCCAACCGCGCCCGAAGAGACCAGCACCACCTGCCGGCCCGACTTCATCAATGCCGCCAGCGAGCGTACGATTGGCGCGACGCGCTCGCGGCAAAGTTCGCCCTCCGCGCCCGTGACCGTGGACGTCCCGACCTTGATCACCACGCGCTTTGCCGCCCGCAATTTTTGCCGCTCGGCTTCCATGCCTGATTCGCCTGTCTGATCCGCCACGAAAAGATCAGGGTTTGCGCCGCATTCTGATGCTGTTTAGCTGCCGTAATTGTACAGAAATCGCCAAATTCATGCGCATAAATGCCTGCCAGATATTTGGCGGCGCGAACTCACATCGGGATTCAGCAATCTTCCTTTCCTGGTCAGATCGGAAGTCAGTGGTTGGCCTCGTAAGCCTTGTAGAATCAGTCGCATCGAGCCCGCTAAGGAATTCAGAGACCGGGTCGATCTAAGTTTCGAACTCGCAAATAGCCGTATTAACTATTTGTCCCAGTACTATCCGTCTATGGACACTCCGCGACCCCCGTATTGTAAACTCCGACTTGAGGCTGCTGGGGTGCTCGCACACATGGCAGCCAATAGCCGTAAGACCCTGAGCGGTCAAGATCCTGGGCGCTCCGCCGGCTCCTCTCGCCTGGCTGCGCAAGCGGGTGATAAGGAGAAACAATCTTAATGGCTCAAACAAAGACGACCATCGCAGGCATGGCGAATGACAATAACGCCGAGCGGCGCCGATCTCATCGGGTGCACATCGCGATGCCGGTGCTGGTTCGCGGGAAAAAGGGAACGCAAGCTTTCGAGGAACAGACCCACACGATTTCGGTGAACGCTCACGGGTGCATGGTCCGCATGACCACGGCTGTGACGCGCGCACAGGAAATTCAGATCGTCAACACCAAGACGGCCGAAGAACTGCCGTGCACCGTCACGTTTCTGGGACAGAGAGACGGCGGCAAGATGGAAGTCGGCGTCGAATTTGCCGAGCCGTCGCCGGTTTTCTGGCGGATCGCATTTCCGCCGGAGGATTGGGATCCTTCCGAGCGAAAGCGAGCGTTCACGCCGCGCGGTTCGGCAACTCCTGCCGCTCCCGATGCTGCCGCGGTGAAGCGCTAGCCCTTCTCCTTTAGCTCTGTCGCGCAGCGTTCACAAACCAACCGGCTGCAGGCGCGGTCCCCGGCTTTCGACCCATGGTATGTTTATCCGCAGGGACCTAGTTTCCCCCTCCCCCTCGGCGCGCCGTTTCGCGCCAGATCGAGCAAAGCAATCGTCGCCACCAACAATACCCAACTGATAGAGCCCGAACACGCGGCAGCGGCAAGCGCACCAACCCTGCGTCAATCGGCGCGGTATGTGGGCTCGCACTGGATGCGATTCCTTGGCTTGTCAATTTTGGTGCTGGTGCCCTGCTACTGGCATCGCGAAATCATCGCAGACGATCTCGGCAGCCACCTGTACAACGCATGGCTTGCGCATTTGATCCGCCACGGCGACGCGCCTGGATTGTGGATCGGCCATCAATGGACGAATGTGCTGTTCGATTTTCTGCTGAGCGGCTTCGGCAGCTTATTCGGGTTTCATGCGGCAGCGAAAATTTGCGTATCCCTGACGGTGCTCATTTTCTTCTGGGGAGTATTCACGCTAGTCGTGGCCGCTACGAAGCGCGCACCTTGGTTCCTGGTGCCGTGTATTGCCCTAGTTACTTACGGCTGGACCTTCCACATGGGGCTTTTCAACTATTACCTCGCGATTGGGTTGTCGTTCTTCGGCTTGGCGATTTTCTGGCGCAGCCGCGGCTGGGAGCGGGCGGTGACAATTGCGATCGCGCCGATCGTAGCGATGGCTCATCCCCTCGGCGTGATTTTTCTAGCCGCGGCTTGCGTGTATGTGGCGATCGCGGAAGCTACTCGTGGTTGGCGCCAGGGGGCCCTGCTGCTGGGGACGGCGCTCGCGATATTCGTTGGAGATGTCTTGCTCTGGAATCTTTTCCCAGCCGATCCCGCGACCAAACCGTTCTACTTCTTTAACGGCGCAGACCAGCTGTTTCTTTACGGGGTGCGTTATCGCATCCCGGAATTTGCGTTTCTCGCCTTCGCGATCGGTTCCATTGTCGTGGACATCGTCCGTCACCGCCGGGAGCGCGGCTCTTGGCGGCCATACAACGTTTCCGCTCAATTGTATGCGCTGGCGATCTTCTCGGCGTGGCTTTTGCCCGGCGCGGTTGAATTTTCAAAGACTTCTGCGCCAATCGCTTTATTGACTGAGCGCGTCACGTCTGTTTCTGCCGCTTTGATCTGTTGTCTGCTAGGCGCGATGCGTCCAAGCAAATGGCACCTGGCTGGTTTTGCGGCAATTGCTGCCGTGTTTTTCTCGTTTGCCTATCAAGACACCGCGAAGTTCAGTCGCATGGAACAGCAAATCGTGCGGCTGGTGAGCGCACTGCCGCCCAATCAACGCGTGTTGGGCACGATCCAACCACCGCCGGACTCGCGCGTCATGATTCAGCATATCCTTGAGCGCGCGTGCATAGGCCGCTGTTTCGCCTACGGCAATTACGAGCCCAGCTCGAACGTGTTTTGGATTCACGCGAAGCCGGGCAATGCCTATGTGATTGCGAACTACGATCAGGCGACTTCAACAGAAGAAGGAACGTACGTGGTGCAGCCGCAAGATCTGCCCGTTTATCAGGTCTATCAGTGCAGCGAAACGGGCACGGATATTTGCATTCGGCCTTTGGTGGCGGGCGAGAAAAATGACCGGCTCGGGTCTTACCTGCCTGAGGACTGAAGCGTCAGGCCTTGGTTCACGGACCTAAGCCGAAGACTACCACTGCGCCAGGGGTACCCACGTAGACTTTGCCGTTGGCGATCAATGGCGTAACGAATTTGTCGTTGGTGCTGGTGGAGAATTGGTCGCGGGTGCCGGCCTGATTGCTGTTATATAGCTCCGTAGCGAGATTCGTTGCATCGTAGGCGTGCAGCACGCCGGTGCTTCCGATCTCGATGGCCCACACGATGCCATTCGAAGTTCCGTTCGATGAAATACTCGGTGTTGCACCCGGATAAACGAATGCCGTCGGAGTCTGCGAGGAAGGCGAGCCGACAACCGCGTTTGAGACGGGAAATGCCAGTAGGTTACTGCCGACCGGGCCGTAGTAAATCGTGTTGTTGAAGTACGCCGGGGCCGACCATATTCCTCCGCTCAGCGCGCCATCGATCTCCTGATAGATCGCGTCGTCATTATCGGAATTGAATTTGCCCATGTTGTCGCGGTCTACGATGTACATGTTCGAGTCTTTTCCAGCGCCAACCGCAAGATGTTGAACGTTGCTCTGCGAATCCGTGAGATCCGGCAGGACCATGGCACCGCCCGAGCCAAGGTCCAAATCCTGCGTCGATTCCGAGTTGCTGCCGCAGCAGGTATTGGACATGGTGAAATAGTCGCTCACGGTGAGAGTGGCCCCCGCAGTCGAAAGCTTCATAAACGAATTTCCGTAGTCCCCCTTGTTGGGAAACCCGTTGGTCAATGTCGTGTCGAACGTCCCATTCCCAACGAGAAAATAAATATTACCTGAGCTATCGGCTGCAGGACCCGAACCGGCCATCCAGATGCCGCCTTCCTGCCCGCCCTGCGTGGTGCCATTCGCCGTTAGATTCAGGGTGTTCGCCAACTGAAGATTCGACTCATTGAATGCAAGCACCCAGCTGGTGTAATTCGGAAAGTCGCAATGCGACGTCCACGTGGTATAGATCATTCCATTGAGCAGAAGCAGCGCGGCGCGCTCCTCGTAGGTGCCGGGCGAAAAGGTCTGCATGCCTCCACTGCTGCCGGTGCCCGTGCCTGCGGCTGACGCCTGGACTGCTTCGGCCGCTAAGCGGTCGTTGCCGGTAGTGAGATCGAGCGCGTGCAGGCGCTGGTGATAGTTGCCGCTCGAATCCTTGGACATGGCCACGACGAAGATGGTGCCGTTCGGACCGGCGCTGAGATCGATCACTGGCGTGGATGTAATTCCGATTACGGGTTCGACCTGGCCACAGCCTCGATCGTCGCTTGGCGCTTCGCCGGGAAAAGCGGCGACCATCGATGCAGACCACAATTGTGCAAAGGTATCGGCGTCGAACGCATACACCATGTCTTCTTCGGTTGCGACGAACAGGACATTGTGCTTGGCGCCGTTCACGGTCATATTCCCCACGTAGAGAGGTTCCGCGTCCACCAGTCCATTTACGGAAATGGTCCCAATTTTGCCGAATCCAGTTGAGTTCACGTTGCTCGTCGTCAGGATTGTTTCGTTGGGGTTCAGGCCGGTGCGACCGAGGTCGTTGTGATACATCAGGACGGTGACCGGACTGGGAGGAGGAGCTGCGGAGTTGACGGTGAGCGTGGCCGACATGCTCGTAGCCGGTGGATTGACGCTGTTGCTTACGACTACGCGAAAGGTTGAGCCACTGTCACCCGCCACCGTTGCAGGCGTGGTGTAGCTGGACGAGTTCGGTGCGCCCGAAATATTTGAGCCGCCTTTTTGCCATTGGTAGCTTAGCGGGGGCGTGCCGGTAGCTGTGACCGAAAAGGTAGCCGTCTGGCCGACAGTGACCGTCGCGTTGGACGGCTGTGCGGTGATGGCCGGGGCCGTTGATCCCTGACTGCCGGCCGATCCACTTGCCGCACCAGACTTACAGCCTGACAGGGACAGCGTCGCCGCCAGAACGGCAATCAGTAGTGCTGGTGAAGTGGGGCGAAGGAGCTTGAGCGCGATCATGGAGCCTCCCAAGTTTGGCGATCGCATGAAGTCGCCATCCTCTGCTTCTGAACGAATTGCGCGCCTCGAGTTTTCCTCGTGTCGACTCGAAAATCACCGTTCGATTGGCGGCTCGGCATCGCTCTGCTCGTTTTCGATCGACTCTGCGAGACGAGCCAACTTTCTAGTTCAAATGGTAAGGAGATTCGATGCAACGTCCCAAAGAATTGGTTTGCAAGGTTGCTATGCGTCGGCTACTCATCGCTTATGTTTCGCCGGGCCGACGCGGGGAGGCCGAATCCAGCAGGTTCGGCGCAGCAGAGCTCTTGCGGCGCACGCTTTCGGCGGCGGCCCGCTGATGCTGGCCGGAAAACCATACAGCTATCCGCCATGTCAGCAAGATTGCAACGAGGGAAACGTATACCAGCGG
This sequence comes from Candidatus Acidiferrales bacterium, assembly GCA_030037435.1. Taxonomy (GTDB): domain Bacteria; phylum Acidobacteriota; class Terriglobia; order Acidiferrales; family UBA7541; genus Palsa-295. Next base: position 15,649 of record JASHRI010000476.1, read on the forward strand.
CGCGCGGACATCGGATTTGACGAGCCAATAGTAGTGAATAACGCCGGCAACGGCCGTGATATAGATCAGACGATGCAAAGCCTGCCAGCGCCTTCCACCTAGGCGGCGAATCCAACCGGCCGTGGAAGTGAGAGCCAAAGGAATGAGCAGAACAAATCCCGTAAAGCCGACGGTGATGTAGGGACGCTTGTGAATGTCTTGCCACATCTCGGACCAGTTGAAGAAATGGTCGAGGACAATCCAGGTGGTGAAGTGCAGGCAGACATAGAAGAATGCGAAGAGTCCAAACATCCTGCGGAAACGAATGAGCTGTGGAATTCGAAGTATTTTTCGCAGCGGCGTAATGGCCAGGGTGATGACGATAAAGCGCAGGGTCCAAATGCCCGTGGTGTGGGTAATGAACGTGATGGGATCGGCGGTGAGGTCACTATGAAGTCCCCGCCAAACAAGGATGCCCAACGGCACCAAGCAAAGCAGAAAAATCACAGCCTTGGTCCACTTGCTGATAAGAATGGAATTCAAGGCCGCAGCTCCGTCTAGAAATATTTGCGAAGATCCATGCCGGTGTACATGCTGGCGACCTTATCGCCGTAG
>JASHRI010000477.1 GCA_030037435.1 Candidatus Acidiferrales bacterium
GCGGGAAGTGCAAGCTAGAAGCGACAAGCAGAGTGGAAATGAATCTCGGGAATCCGTGCGGTGTTAATCCCCAGGAACCGGTACACTGCGTGCTTAATCCTCGCGACTTCAACCAGAGAGCCGTCAGCTTACACGTTTATTCGCGGCCCATTGATTCCTGCGTGGTCTATTCGCCGGAGAAAGGCACCTGCGGCAAGATTAAGCTGCAGTACACGACTGAATACGGGAAGCCCGCGAGCAGTCATTAGGAACTCGAAAGCTCCAGGAAACGGGGTCTATCGGCCAACCGTCCAATTGCATGGCAAAACTTGAAAACGCTCTGTTCGGGTAATACCATCCGACGCGATGGAAATGCAGTTTAATGCCACGGAGTCAGAATCAGGCGTAAAGAAAGATAACAAGAACCATGATGTGAAGAGAAGCGAGGTAACAAGGACCATGCATAGGATAGGACTCGGGAGCTTCGTCGCCGCCATTATTGCCTTTATCTCGTTATTCCCGGCCCACATCACGCGAGCGCAACAGCAACAGACGCCGGCACCACCGGTTGCGTTCACACCTCCGCCGGGCCCCAATCCTGTCCTCACGGGCCAGCCAGAACCGCCGCCCGCGGTTCTGCCGCCGGGCTACAATCCGCACGCGCTGCCAGTCGGCGGATTCCGAAATCGACCGCAACCCAAGCCTGTTTCGATACCGCCGCAGCCGGGCGTTACTCCTCTGCCGGTCGATCTCTTCACGTCCAAGAATTTCTATCTCGACAAAGACTCGTGGATGGACCCGCGCTACTACCGCTGCAACACCCCTCGCGAAATGATCGAGCATATGTGGGAGACCGGACGAATCGGTCCGAACCCACCAACGTCGGCCTCGTGGGGCGATTGCCGCATCGACTTCCCCCGCGATCGCATCGTCAGCCCGTATCCTTATAAGACCGCCCAAGAGCACTTTGAGGCGCTCCTTGCCAAGGCCAAGGCCCATGGTGGCCCCACCATCTATACGAAAGCCACTACACCCGATTGGGACGGCTTCTACATGCGCGACCCCAACGGAACCGATTCACCCGGCTTCGTAGGGCCCGACCAGCGTGGTTTTAGATTCGGGCCATTCGGACGCGGCGAGCGCTGGCAATGGGGCGGCATCAACCAGGTTCCCACCCTGCTCTCGCTTCTCACTCCGGAATATCAGAAACGCTATGTCCAGATGATCTACCACGAGGTCGTGGATAACTCGAAGCAGTGGAACGCATCTTTCTGCTGGCCCGAGGGGTTTACGCGCTGGTGGGCCGAGCCCTCCCAGGCGTCCAATTTCGAATTGACCATCACACCCAAACGTGTCGAGTTTCTTTCGGGCATTGCCGACAACTTTATTCGCGAGTTTCTGGTCGGCCAGACGCAGCACGTCCAGAAGGTTCCGCAGTGGTATGGAGAGACGATCGCTTTTTGGGATGGCGACACGCTCGTCGGCTGGACCGCCAATGTACAGGGCTGGACGCAGCACACCCTGTTCGAGTTTTCAAACAAGATGGAGACGGTGGAAACCTTCAAGCCCATGTATGACGCGCAACATCATTTCATCGGCCTCGACCACGAGGCGGTCTGGTATGACCCGGATTCACTGGTTCAGCCCGTGCGGCTCCACGACCGGTTCCTTCGTTGGGCTGTCGCCGGCGCTTCCGATGCTCGATATACCTTTATCGAGTGCCTGTCGAACATCAAGGACGTCCAGGGACGGCCCGTTCAGCTCACGAAAGGCGATCCGGGCTTCATCGACTACTACGGACGCCCGTGGGCGGAAAACTGGGAGGAATATTTCGAGCAGGGCTGGAAAAAGCCCAATGAGAACGGTGTACCGGACGACGTGATGGATCTCTTCAAGAAATAGAAGCGGCGCGCCAACTGGGCCAATCTGGAGGTAGGTGTTCCATGGCAATCGCGACGATTAATCCAGCAACGGGACAAGTGCTCAAGACGTTCGACGCTCTTTCGGATTCCCAAGTCGACGAGAGAATTCAACGGGCGGCGGAAGCGTTTCCGAAATTCCGCCAGCTTGGATTCGCCGAACGGGCACGCATGATGCGGAAGGCTGGGGACATTCTGGAGTCCGAAAAGGACAGCATAGCCCTTCTGATGACCACTGAAATGGGTAAGACGCTCCGATCGGCCGTAGATGAGGCTGTTAAGTGTGCGTCGGCGTGCCGATATTATGCGGATAATGCGGAAAAATTTCTCGCCGATGAAGTCATCCAGACGAGCGCCAGCCGAAGTTACGTCCGATACCAGCCGCTCGGCGTCGTCTTAGTAGTGATGCCCTGGAACTTCCCGTTTTGGCAGGCTTTTCGCTTCATCGCCCCGGGACTCATGGCCGGAAACGTTGGTCTGCTCAAGCATGCATCAAACGTTCCGCAGTGCGCATTGAAGATCGAGGAAGTGCTTCGCAGGGCGGGATTTCCTGAGGGCACATTCCAGACGTTGCTGATCGGCTCTGACAAGGTTGATCGCATTCTGGACGACCCGCGAATCGCAGCGGCCACTCTTACCGGCAGCGAAGAAGCAGGAGTAAAAGTCGGAGCCGGTGCAGCGAAAAGAATCAAGAAAGTCGTGTTGGAGTTAGGGGGCAGCGATCCTTTTGTCGTTATGCCTAGCGCTAATTTCGACGAGGCGGTGGCCACCGCGGTAAAAGCGCGTACGATCAACAATGGTCAGTCATGTATCGCCGCAAAGCGCTTCATCGTAGCGGAATCGATTGCCGATCGTTTCGAACGCGAATTCGTCGCTCGGATGCAAGCGCTTCGAGTCGGCGACCCAACGGATGCGACGGTCGATGTAGGCCCCCTCGCAAACGCTGATGCTGTGAAATCCCTTCACGAAGATGTCCAGAAAACTGTCAAAGCCGGTGCGCGTGTCTTGACGGGGGGCAAACCTGCCGAGGGCGCCGGAAATTTCTACCAGCCGACTGTGCTTACAGATATCCCCAAAGACTCCCCCGCATACCGCGAGGAGTTTTTCGGGCCGGTCGCATCGCTTTTCCGGGTGAAGAACATTGATGACGCAATCCGCGTCGCCAACGACAGCAAATTCGGACTAGGCGCGAGCGCCTGGACCAACGATCCCGCGGAACAGGAACGCTTCAGCAACGAGCTCGAAGCTGGCATGGTTTTCATCAATCAGATGGTTGCTTCCGATCCGCGCCTCCCTTTCGGTGGCATCAAGCGTTCGGGCTTTGGCCGTGAACTCAGCGTCCACGGAATTCGAGAGTTCACGAACATTAAAACGGTGGTCGTCAGATAGTTCCTTACCGCGGTTAGGGTGTAGTGTATAGTGTTTCTGCCCTCACTTGGCCCAGGGATCTCGTTAGCGATAAGCGGATGGTGTGGATATGCTGCGAGAACTTTCGGCGAGAATTTGCGCCAACGCCCCTGCGCGCTTCGCGGTTGCATTCCTTGCTACAGCGTTGGCTCTGCTGATTGCCCGGGGATTAAGTCCCACGGTTAATGCTCCGGTGGCGTACTTGACGGCACTTGCGGCTGTCGCCTTTTCATCTCGATATTGCGGTATCTGGCCGTCAATCGCGAGCGCGGCTTTCTCGCTGTTCGGCATAGACTTTTGGCTCCTTGCTCCGACCCATTCGCCGCGGATCACGCGCATTTCAGACTGGCTCAGCACTTGTGCTTTCCTGCTCGCGGCAACTGTAGTTGTAGCTATCGGAGAAGCGGACCGGCGGCAGAGGATACGATTGCGAAATGCAGCGGGAGAACTGGAAGAGAAGGTCCAGGAGCGGACCGCGGAACTCGATCGTACGAACCAAAGCTTGCGGGAACTGACAGCTCGCCTGATGAACTTGCAGGATGAAGAGAGGCGACGGATCGCACGCGAATTGCATGACAACGCCGGGCAAGCCCTGGCGGCTCTGGCAATGAATCTCGACACCGTGGCAAACGATCTGCAGCGGGTGCTGAAAACGGCGAGCACGGTGGCTGACAGTGCAGGTATCGTACAGCAGATGAGCAGTGACATCCGCACGATGTCTTATTTGCTGCACCCGCCGCTGCTGGACGACGCAGGCCTCGTGCCCGCACTGCAGTGGTTTGTCCACGGATTTTCGGAGCGCAGCAAGATTGCAGTGGAGTTAAAATGCGACGAGAATTTAGGAGGCCTCTCGAAAGAGGTGGAAATTGCCACTTTTCGGCTGGTACAGGAATGCTTGACGAACATCCATCGTCATTCGCATAGCGCGACAGCCTCCATTCGCGTAACGCAGAAGGATGGCCAGCTGTCCGTAGATGTGAAGGATCTAGGCAAGGGCATTTCCTCTGAGGCTCGGGAACAGATGGAATCTGGCGGCGCGCCGGGAGTCGGGATTCGAGGAATGCGGGAAAGGGTACGCCAGTTGGGCGGAAAGCTTGAAATCAGTTCCGATGGCATCGGCACGGGTACGCGCATCGTTGCGCGCTTGCCTGTCACCGAGGTTGTTCCCATGCAACAACTGGGGTAGGTGACGCAATGACACCTTGACCACTTAGACCGCCTCTTTTCCACTTTTTCGCCACGCGCTACTTTAAGGGCAGGTAGACGTCGGTGATCATTTCTTCTGTCCGAATTTTCTTTCCGACGTTGACGTAAGAGAAGAAGATAGGGAAATTTCCAACCTTCTCGCTGCTCTTATGGGGCGCCGTAGCGATCGCGCAGTTCGAGGTTTACTTCCAGCACGTTGACAAGCTTCTCCCCCGCGAGTCCGTCGAATGGCGCCGACGCATTCTTCTGCAAAATTTGCTCGATCTCGGCGCGCACCGTCGCCGGATCGCGCTTCGTGTCAGCGGCCCATTTTGAGGCAACGCGGTCCAGCTGGAATTCCGCGCTCTCGAGAGTGATATCCGGATCGAGCCCTGAGGCAGAGGTCGTCACAAAATCGCCCGGAACATTCTGAAGAGCGACGTCTGGGTGATCCTGGCGCCACATATCGAAGAAGATCGACTGAACGTCCGAGCCATCTTTCACCGGCTCGATCGCCGTTGTGGACTTGCCATCAGCTCCGGTATGCGTAACCGCGGAAGGAAAGCGCCCCGGATTTTCTTTGGAAAAGTTTTCAAAGAAGACCACAGCCAGGTCGGCGGCCTTTGGCTGCGGCGTGCTGGGATTACTTTTGATCCACTGCGCCACAGTGTCTGGATGCGCTTTTGCCCACGCGTCAACGTATGCGCCATGCGTGGGATCGGCGTTCACCCAAGCGGTCGCCAATTCGTTGTGCATGTCGGCCCACTGCGCCACGATTCCAGGCGCGCCCTGAAAATGATCCTGCTGAAACCATTGCTCCACATCGGGCGCCACCAATTGACCCGCCTTCGGTCCGCTTTGATATTTCACGATCGGGCCGAGCTGTCGAGCAACGCGATCGCGCAGCGCGTAATTCGACGCGGCGATCGCCGACGAGGTGGACGCGGAGCCATCGTACGAAGCTGCGGAAGGTCGTGGCCAAAAGTATTCATCTTTCGTGAACGGCTGCGCGATCAGCTTCGAGCCCACCACCTGGCCATCGGGCCCCTTCAGTAAACTGCCTTCCGCCTTAGCCGGGAAGAAAATGTGTCCGATCGCCCAAACCACTCCCGGATAGATGCCACAGCAAATCACTACGGCCAGGAACAGCAAGAGCACGCTTTTTGAAATGTATCTCATCATAAAAATCCCTCCTTCACGGACCTAGGCCGCCAAATGCATCCCGACCATCACCAGGTCGATCAACTTGATGCCGATGAACGGCACGATTACTCCTCCCAATCCCCAAATCAGCAGGTTCTTGCGCAGCAAGGCATCCGCGCCGAGCGGAACGTACTTCACGCCCTTCAGTGCCACTGGGATGAGCAGAGGAATGATGATCGCGTTGAAGATCACCGCCGACAGGATCGCCGACGTCGGCGAATGCAAATGCATAATGTCCATCGTCTTCAGCCACGGCAGCGTGCCCGCAAAAAGCGCCGGGATGATCGCAAAGTATTTCGCCACGTCGTTGGCGATGGAGAAGGTCGTCAGCGACCCTCGCGTCATCAGCAGCTGCTTGCCGATTTCGACCACCTCGATCAACTTGGTCGGATCGCTGTCCAGGTCCACCATATTCCCGGCTTCCTTAGCCGCCTGCGTGCCGGCGTTCATGGCCATTGCAACGTCGGCCTGAGCCAGCGCCGGAGCGTCGTTGGTGCCGTCACCCATCATGGCCACCAACTTCCCGTCCGCCTGTTCCTTGCGGATGTACGCCAGCTTGGCTTCCGGCGTTGCCTGTGCCAGAAAATCATCCACGCCAGCCTGCTTGGCAATCGTCGCCGCCGTCAGTGGGTTGTCTCCGGTGATCATCACGGTTCGCAGCCCCATCTTCCTCAATCGATCGAAGCGCTCCTTCATCGCCGGTTTCAGAATGTCTTCAAGCACCACCACTCCCACGGTCTTGGCGCCATCCGCCACCACCAGTGGAGTCGCTCCGCGGGATGCAATGCCGTCAACCAGTGGCGAAAGGTCGGCTGGGGCCCGGCCGCCTTGGTCTCGAACAAAGTTCGCAATTGCGTCTGCAGCGCCTTTCCGTATCTGCCGGCCTCCTGGCAGGTCCACGCCGCTCATGCGCGTGGAAGCTGAAAACGCAATGAACTTCGCGCCTTGCGGCACGCGCACCGCGGCCTCGCTCTGCGACTCGAAAATGCTCACGATGCTCTTGCCTTCAGGTGTCTCGTCCGCGGCTGACGCGATCGCGGCAAGTTGCCCCACCTGTTGGGCCGTGTAACCTTCCACCGGCAGAAATTGAGTTGCGCGGCGATTGCCTTCAGTGATCGTGCCCGTTTTGTCGAGCAGCACAATGTCGATGTCGCCCGCCACTTCCACGGCTTTGCCACTCTTGGCAATGATGTTGGCCTGCAACGCTCGATCCATCCCCGCGATGCCGATTGCGGCCAGCAAGGCACCAATGGTTGTCGGAATCAGGCAGACCAGCAGCGCCACGAGCGTCGGCACATCGGTGCCAAGGCTCCTCAGCCGCTGCGTCAAACCCAGGTAGCTCGTCATGTACGTCTCGGCGTTCAATGCCATCGGCCACAACGGCACCACCACAATCAGAAAGATCAACGTGAATGCCGACAAAACTAAGGTCAGCGCAATTTCATTTGGCGTGCGTTGGCGTATCGCGCCTTCCACTAATCCAATCATGCGATCGAGAAACGATTCGCCGGCTCCAGCCGTGATTCGAACCACGATCCGGTCCGACAGGACCTTTGTGCCTCCGGTCACGCCCGACCTGTCTCCTCCCGACTCGCGGATCACCGGAGCCGACTCGCCGGTAATCGCCGATTCGTCCACCGACGCGATGCCTTCGACGATTTCTCCGTCGCCCGGAATCACCTGCCCAGCCTCGACCGCAATCAGATCGCCCACCTTCAGCTCCGTGGACGAGATCTCCTCGATCGCGTTGCCCCGGAGCCGGCGGGCTACCGTTTCTCGCCTCGTGCGCCGCAGCGATTCGGCCTGAGCCTTGCCGCGAGCCTCCGCCAGAGCGGTGGCAAAATTCGCGAACAGCACCGTCAGCCATAGCCATACATCGAGCGCAATGAAATAAGTGATCGGCACGATGCTAGCCGAATGTCCGAGTGCAGCCTGAATCACGAACAGCAGCGTCAAGAAAGCGCCGATTTCGACCACAAACATCACTGGGTTCTTCCACTGAATTTCCGGCCGCAGCATCACAAATGCCTGTTTCAGCGCTGGACCCGTCAGTCCCGGCGCAAGCAACGCTTGCCGTTTTGCGCGGCGTAGCTTCTCGCTCGGCGGAACCGGTTTCTGCCCGATTTCGGTAATACTCGATGTTCCCATGGTCCTCGCTCCTTCTTGGAACTAGCCTCAATCTCAAAGCTCAGCCGCGTGCCAGTCGCGTCAACCGCCGAAGGGGAACGGCCCCCAGTGCTCCGCGAGAGGTCCTAAAGCAGCCACCGGCAGAAATAGCAGTGCCCCGATGATGATCACGGTTCCGCCTAACAGAAAAGCAAACGTCAAAGTGTCGTCTCGCAAAGTCCCGGGGCCAAACGGCGCAACCTTCTTCATACCTAGGCCCGCGGCCAGAGCGATGGGCGCGATGATGGGTAGAAAGCGGCTAAACAACATCACCAGGCCGGTCGCGATATCCCACTGCTTGGCTTCGGGCGCGGGGCTTGTATTGTTGTAGAAACCATAGGTGACGCCCAACCCGTCGAACGCCGAACCGTTATTCGCCGAGGCCGACGAAAACTGGTACAGCATCTGCGAAAAGCCGTGCGGACCTGGATTGCTCGTTGCCCCGCTGCCCCACGTCGTTGCGGCAAATATGCCGGTTGGCATAAGAATCATGATGGGATGAACGAGCAGCGCAATCATCGCCAGTTTCATCTCGCGGCCACCGATCTTTCGGCCCAGGTATTCCGGAGTTCGTCCCACCATTTGCCCTGCGATGAAGATTCCAATCACCAGGAACAGGAGCATGTTGATCATGCCCACGCCTTTGCCGCCGAATATGCAGTTCAGCCACATCCCAACCATCGGAGACACAGAGGCCATCGGAGTGAGGCTGTCGTGTTCGGCATTCACCGCGCCGCAGGTCACATCGACTGTTATGGCTGCAAACGTGGCGCCCGCCGAGGTTCCGAAACGCATTTCCTTGCCTTCCAGATTGCCCAGGTGCTGATCCACGGGCAGCCCAGCGACGGCCGGCAACGCCAGCAGTCGCTTCCCTCCAGGCGCATTCGCATCTGCAATTGTGTACGTCCTGGCATCGGGATGGGCCGTCAGTCCCGGGTTTGGCCTAAGCGTATCGAACCCAATAGCCCACACAATCGTTCCAATGAACATCACGAGCATCACCGCGAAGATAACCAGCGCATGGCGGAATCTTCCCAGCATGCGTCCGTACATCAGCACCAAACAGAATGGGAAAATCATCATCGCGAACGTCGTGAAGAAGTTCGTGAGTGCGGTGGGGTTCTCCATTGGATGGGCCGAATTCATCCCGTAGAACCCCCCACCGTTCGTTCCCAACATCTTTTGAGGAACGAAAGCCGCCAGCGGGCCGACCACGATCGTCTGCTGTTTCGCTTGCCCGCTGTCCGTCGCTCCCATCGCTGTCGGTTCGAGTGTGTTCACCTGGTAGGCGCTGCGATAGGTCATCGGCATGCCCTGCTGCACGAAGACCAGCGACACGACAAACGCCACCGGCAAAAAGATGTAGACCACCACCCGCCACATATCGACGAAGAAGTTCCCGATCTTCTTCTGGCCCCTGAACAAGCGGATGATTCCCGTCAATGCGCACAGCCCCACGGCCGCCGACAGAAAGAAATTCGCGATACAGAAAAAGATCTGGCTGAAATTGGAAAAGTGCTGGTCTCCCGAGTAGTGCTGCAGGTTGGTGTTCGTCATGAACGAAATGGCCGTCATGAATATCGTCGTCGGCGAGAGCAGTCCGCGATGGAGCGGATTCAGCGGCATCCAGGGTTGCAGGGACAAAATCACGTAGCCGTAGATAAACAGGGCCGTGTTAAAAACGAGCAGCGCGATCGTGTATTGCTTCCAGTCCTGCTCGCCCGTATCGAGACGCTCCTCGATCCATCGAACAATTCCTGGCGCTCGATACTTCCCCTCCATGATCTTCGTCATGTACTTGCTCAGGGGAAACGCAACGATGATTGTGAATACGATGATTGCGACTGGAAGGAACCACATGGTAATTCTCTCCTCAAGAGGCGCGCGCCTCTTGTCTCAGAACCGTTCTGGCCGTATCAGCGCGGCGAACAGGTACACGAACAAAAACAGCGACACTAGTGCAGTGATGTAGATCATCGTCGAACCCTCATATTTTTTCGCAGCCCTTCAAAAACAACATGCAGAGCAGCATGCTGACCACGCCCAGAAAAAACATTCCCGGAAGCCAGGTCGCCAGATTCATCGTGCACCTCTACCTTCGTCGATGGCCTTTAACGCCATCTCGCGAGTCAAGCCGACGTCGGAATTCCCTTGCCCGTGGCCGTTCCGCTCCTCGATATCGGCAAATATCACCTGATGACCCAGGAAGCTCAGGAACCGCCCCAGCCTTTTTTCCGCGATCGGCCACCACCGCCGGCTCTTTCCTACGACAACCAGCGACCGTGGCGGCAGCACCTTTCTCAAGGTCTCGCTTCGCTCGCGGCAGAGCCAAAGCTGGATCACGATCTCTTGCACCTCGATATCTGCTTCGCACGCCAGGTCGCGAAGCTGCTGCTCGAGAAATTCCACGGCAACCGGCGGGTCTTCCAACGGAAACTGAAACGGAACGATCTGCGTCTTCACCAGTGCAAGGCGCGCTCCCAGATTTGCCGCGAGTCTACCGGCCATGCGAAGAGCTGCGAGCGTTCCGTTCCGGTTCGTCGCCACCACGGTTACCCGCAGGCCTGAAAAATCCCGCTCAGCATCACGGTGCCGCCACGCACTCGAACTGTCCGGCTCGACGGTTTCAATCCGTTTCTCGGCTGCGGCTCTCACGGTCGCAAAGGTAGCCGACAAGCGCTAAACGAGGCATAAACGACCCATTCGGAATTCATAACAGCGGAAAAACGGCGGTGGGATTACTTCGGCAGCCGCAAGCGGTACCCAACCCAGGGTTCGGTCAGCAGATATTGAGGATTCGCTGGCGTTCGTTCAATCTTTTTGCGCAGCCGGTTCACGAACACGCGCAAGTATTCGTATTCTTCGTCATAATCTGGTCCCCACACAGCGCGTAGCAGGTCCCCATGGCTCAGCGTTTTGTTCGCATGAGAGACCAGGTACGAGAGTAATTCGAACTCCTTCAGCGTCAGGCGCGAAGACTTTCCTCTTGGCGCTCTCACCTGGCGCGCGTCTAGGTCGATCTCGACGCCATCGAGTTCCAGAACCGACTGGAGTGAACCCGAAGACGATCCTTTCCTCCGAAGGGCAGCGTGTATCCGGGCGATCAATTCGGGCGTGCTGAACGGTTTCGTCACATAGTCGTCTGCTCCTGCTTCGAGTGCCTCCACTTTATCGCGCGCTGCGTCGCGCACTGTCAGCATGATGATGGGGACTTCGGAGCGCCCCCGGATCGCACGACAAGTGTCAATGCCCGATATCCCGGGCATGTTGATGTCCAGAAGCACCAGGTCATATCTGCTTTCGCGCATCCGATCGAGTGCTTCGTCGCCGCACCGCGCGTCGGCGACTTCAAATCCCTCCGCGATTAGCGTGGTTCGCATCACCCGGCGAATCTGCGGCTCGTTGTCCACGATCAGGATGCGGGCATTACCCATGCCGGCGCTCCTCGATTTCGGCCACTCAAAAAACGAACACGTGCTGCCGATACAAGGGCCACGTTAGACCACGAGCCGTAAAGTAGGCATAAACGATTTCTAAGCGATTCATTCGTGGGCCTGTCCCTCACCAAAACCTCGCACACGCCCGGTTGCCAACATTATCGGACGCTTGGTCTGGAGGTAAACGGAATGTGGTGGTACTTCCGGGGGACATCTCTTACCCCGGCAATTTGTTGTTGCCGAAATACGCGGGTGCTAGACTCGATTCATGCTCACTCGAAAAAAATCTCGCGCAAAAAAGACAGCTCGCAACCCAAAACCCTCACGCCCGAAAAAATCAGCGCCCAAGAAGGCTCCAGCCCGCGCGACAGGAACGGCGCGCAATCGCAGCCGCACCATAGCCAAGAGGCGCTCTCCCATCGCACGCGAATTCAACCTTCGCCGTCGTTCGGGGCCCGGCCCTGGTTCCGCGGGACAATCCGGTGACATCGAAGGCCTTTCCGGAAAGCCGCGCATGGACTCCGAAAGCGTTGAGGAGCTTGCCGAAGAAGGGCAGAGCTTCGAAGCTGAGGTGATTGACGCCGTCGAAGGCGCGCCCGATCCCGACGAGGACGAGATACACACCCGCGAGGTTCCTGAAGACGACGCCTCTGAAGACGGCGAACCCTAACCGTATCCTTCGCATTCGCCGCGCAATTCACTGCACCACCTAGGCGGAAGAACTCGCTCGTTCGTTCGCCTTCACCCGCGTTGGGAAAAGCTTCCTGCTCGCAAGCGCGGCGCCGTCGGCCAGTACGCTCAGCTTCGCCCACGCGATCTGCGGATGAATGCGTCCTCCCAGGCCGCAATCCGTCCCGGCGACCACGTTCTCTCGCCCCACAGCCTCCGCGTACCGGATAATTCGGTCCGCCACCACCTCCGGATGCTCCAGCACATTCGTCTTGTGCGTCACCACTCCCGGGATCACGGCTTTGCCCGCCGGCAACTTCACATCGTTCCACACCTTCCATTCGTGCTCATGCTGCGGATTCGCTGCCTCCACGGAATACTGGCTCGCCTTGACCTTCAGCACCTGATCGATCACCGCCGAAAGCGGCAAATCCGTGCTGTGCGGCCCCTTCCAGCTTCCCCAGCACATGTGGTATCGAACTTTTTCTTCCGGTATGCCCTCGAGCGTGTGATTCACCAGCTCCACGTGGGCCTCGGCCCACTTCCGAAAAGCCGCCATGTCGCTATTCATCGAATACTGCCACTCATACACGTTTACGATGATCGGATCGTCCAGTTGCAGGTAAATTCCCGCGTCGGTGATGGCTTTGTACTCCTCGCGCATCGCCTCCGCTACGGCGATCGATTGCTCCTCCGCGGTCTTGTAGTATTCGCCGGGAATAATGTTGACGCCCGTCACCACCGCCGTCATGAAAGCCTCTTCCACATTTTTCCCGGCCAGCGCCGATTTCAAATTCATGATGTCGCGCTGCACCAACCGCTGCCCCGTATATCGAATCGGCCCCACGTTCATTGGAAATCTCAGCGGCCGCGTGGAAGGCCCCGCATACGCTTCAGGACTCTGGTAGTACGCCGCAAAATCTCTGCGGTCCTTGCTGCCGCCCATGAACGATTTCAGCAAATTAAAATCCTTCGGCAATTCGCGCATTTCGAAGCCGCTCACGCGCTCATGCACATACGTCGCCCACGCCCCGTAATCGACTTCATCCCACATCGGCTTCCCGTATTCCCCGTCGTTCACCACGTCAATTCCTGCATCCACCTGCTTCTGCACCGCTTCCGCCACCGCCGTCGCCAGCCTCGCATCGAGCTTCTCTGCCGCGCCCGCGTCGCCCGAGTCAGGTTTTCCTCCGCTTTCGATCAGGCGTTCCGTCTGCGTCCGATAAATCGCGATCAAATCCGCAGGTCGCGGCAAGCTCCCCGCATGCGTCGTCAATATCCGCTCTTCGCTCCGCTTCATCTTCATCCCTCGCAACTTCTGCGCAATTTATATCGCTCCCCTCCCGAATTAACAACCGCCGCATCAGTCCGAATCAGTTACGTGTCGCAGCCGTTCTGGGCTAGGATAGGTCCTTACGGAAGGCGTTTTTCGGGGGCGGATCGCGAAAATCCTGTGCGCGATTCCGAGGAGAAGTTTGAAATGCGCAATTCACTGAAATGGATCCTTCTTGCTCTATTCTTCGGTGTGGCGTTTTGGCCCGCCTTGGCACAACAGGCGCCCGACGTAACGAGCGAGACCTTGCTCAACGCCGGCAAGACCGGCCAACAATGGTTGATGAATGCGGGCAGTTATTCGCAAGACCGCTACAGCCCGCTGACGCAGATCAATTCATCCAACGTAAATCGCCTGGGCTTGGCATGGTATTACGACACGGATTCCCTTCCCGGCACGCTCGAAGCATCTCCGGTCATCTCAAACGGCACTCTCTACGCCACAGTCACATGGGGCCAAGTCTTCGCCGTCGACGCCCGGACGGGAAAAGAGAAGTGGCGCTGGGATCCGCATGTCGGCCATCTGAACTTCCCGACCGGTTCGACGGGAAATCCCAACAAGGTTCGCACTGGACCTAGCATGTGCTGCGGCCCCGGTAATCGTGGTGTCGCGGTGTACGGCGGCAAAGTCTACGTCGGCACTTTGGACTCTAGGCTTGTCGCGCTCGATGCCGAGACCGGCAAAGTTGATTGGGAAGTGCAGACCGCCGACAAGAATGCGGACTACAGCATCACTGGCGCTCCGCTCGTCGTCAAGGGCCGCGTGATTATCGGAAATGGCGGCGGCGAGTTCGCCGTTCGCGGCTACATCTCCGCGTACGACGCCGAAACCGGCAAACTGGACTGGCGCTTCTACACCGTTCCCGGCGATCCATCCAAGCCGTTCGAGAACAAAGCAATGGAAGCCGCAGCAAAGACGTGGTCGGGCGACTGGTGGAAACTAGGCGGAGGCGGCAATCCCTGGAATTCGATCGCTTACGACCCCCAGCTTGACCTCCTTTATTTCGGCACCGGCCAAGGCGGCCCATGGGCCAACAATTATCGCGACACGAAGGATCAGGATAATTTGTACATCTGCTCGATCATCGCCGTGAAGCCG
>JASHRI010000004.1 GCA_030037435.1 Candidatus Acidiferrales bacterium
AGCGCATTAACAAGCGGCTCGAAGCGCATTTCCACATGGACTTTGGTATGGGCGTAGCAAATACGATAATGGCGTTGGCTGAGGGCGTTGAAGTTATTCACTCGACCGTGCTTGGCCTCGGCGAACGCGCTGGGAACACACCTATGGAAGAAACCGTTATGGCTCTGCTGACGCTTTACGGAATCGACACTGGCGTCCGCTATAACAAGCTTTATAGCCTCGCGAACCTTGTAAGAGAACTTTCAGGACATGCAGTTCCTTCTAACCGGCCTGTGGTGGGCGATGCGCTGTTCCAAATCGAGTCCGGCATCATTGCAAGTTGGTTTCAGAATTGCGAGGAGCAGCATCCGACGGAGCTCTTCCCCTATCATTGGGACGTCGTCGGACAGCCACCAGCGAAGGTAGTCCTCGGGAAAGGCAGCGGGATCGATTCCATCAAGGGCGCACTGAAGAACCTCGGGGTGCAGGCGACTGATGAAGAAGCGATGAAGGTAGTCGCTGCCGTCAAAGATTTCTCGCTGCGTCACAAGCGCTTGCTGATGGACGCGGAATTCCGCACGATTGTCGAAACGGTCCTACCCGATAAAGCTCTCCGCTCCGGGAAGGCCGCTCGCGTGCAAGTCTGACGAACGTATCCTTATTATGAAGGCAATCGTCCTGAGAGCCCGATGTGATCTGGCACTCGAAGACGTCGAGAGGTCGAGGTGTGGCCACGACCAGGTCTTGGTGCGGGTGACGAACAGCGGAATCTGCGGTACCGACCTGAAGATTTATGACGGCTCGATTCCCGTTCGCTATCCGCTGATCATGGGTCACGAGATATCAGGTGATGTCGTCGCCGGCGGCGGCGATACCATTGCTATAGGAGACCGCGTCGTTATCGACCCTTGCCTCTACTGCGGCCATTGCATCAATTGCCGTGCCGGGCAAACGAATCTGTGTAGGGATGGCGGTCTTATAGGACGGGACTCCAACGGCGGTTTTGCCGAATATTTCCTATCGTCGGTCAACCACGCTCACAAGCTTCCGGAAAACATCGACAGCCAAAAGGGACCGCTGATTCAAGTGCTCACGACATGCATTCATGCGCAGCGACCCCTAAATATCTTTCCTACTGAATCCGTCGTGGTGATAGGTCTCGGAGTAACCGGGCAGTTGCACGTGCAATTGGCTAAGGCGCACGGCGCCAGGCCGGTCATCGGAGTAACGCGCAGCGAGTGGAAAGGGCAATTGGCGAAAGGACTGGGTGCCGATATTACGCTCACTAGCGGAGCAGAGACCGTCAACCAAGTGCTGGACATTACCAACGGTCAGGGCGCCGATGTGGTAATCGTCTCCACCGGTTCGGCATCCGCGCTTGCTGATGCGGTTTTGATGTGTCGACCCGCCGCGAAGCTCAGCTTGTTCGGAGTAATAACGGCGACGGAGATCCGTCTGCCTTTTTATCAGCTCTATTATAAAGAGCTAAAGATCTTCAACTCCCGCGCAGCGACAGCCGCAGACTTCCCTGCTGCGATCGATCTGGTGTCAAGGGGCGTAGTGAAGCTCGACCCGCTCGTGAGTCACAGAATCCCGCTTGCTGACCTAGCATCCGCCATGCAAATCCTCGAAACCAGTGCCGACCACCGCATGAAGATCATCGTGGATCACAACTAATCCGTTCTCTGGAGTACAAATCGCAGCGCCTTGCCGGAGCAAAATGCAATTGAGCCTTGACACGCTGGCGCGATCAACATACATTCTGCCTACGCATTTGTGGGGGGGAATGGGTTCCTCTGTGCCGGGAGTTTTATGGACGGGGAGAAGCTCAGTCCGGCTGTAGTTCGTGCGCTCGATATCTTAGAGGTAATTTCCGAAGGCAGTGCGGGTGTAAGCAACTCATATCTTGCGCGGCGCCTGGGAATTCCGAAGAGTTCGGCTAGTTCAATCCTCAGAATACTTCAAGATCGCGGGTATTTGTGTCGATACCCGGACAACGGTCGGTACAAGCTCGGGTTCAAGGTGCTGGCCCTCGGAAGGAAGCTGCTGGAGAAATCCGCTTTTCGCGATTTGGCGCTGCCGTCCATGCAAGATCTGGTCGATCGGACGGATCTAACATGCCATCTCGCGGTTTTGGGACAGTCCGAGGCCGTGCATTTGGCAAAAATGGTCCCACACAAATATTTCAAGGCCGACAGAACCAAGTCAGTGGGAGAACGCGTTGCTTTACACTCATCGAGCGTCGGCAAGGCACTGCTGGCTTGGCAGGAAAAGCCCATGTTAGAGACCTCCCTGTTAAGCTTGGAACTTCGAAGGTCATCACCCCGCACAATCACAACCCGCGCCCAACTCTTAGCAGAGTTAAGCAAGGTTCGAGACCAAGGCTACGCCATTGATGACGAGGAATGTCGCATTGGATGGCGTTGCGTAGGTGCACCTATTTTCGACGAGTTGGGCATCTCGCGCGTGGCAATCTGCCTCACGGGAACTGTGGCCGATCTGGACGATTCAAGACTGAACTCATTAGCGTTGACAATCAGAGAAGCCGCACAACGAATATCACGGAGACTCGCTGTAGCGCACGTCGAGTTCGCCTCCTAGGCATTAAGAAGAGACCACAGAACTCGCTCAAGGCATCATGGAGTACAACTCGGATTCCAAGTTGGCGGAGATCAGAATAAACGAAAGCTTGTGCCAAGTTAAGCCCGGGTTCACTCGCTGAGGCCGCGCCGAGCCAAGGCGTGGCCCCAAGAACGAAGATGGAAACTTCGCGGTCGCCAAGTGCTGTAGGATCCGGCAAGTCCTCGTAGATAACGTGAAGTTGAAGAAAAATTCTCTCGCATACTTTTGGTTGGCCACGTAAGTATAAGCCGGTTATTTTGCTTACGCCTGATTAACGCGATTATTCCGGACATGTCCGGTAATCCCGGTCCGAAGACGTGATTAATTTTTCTTTCCGCGTTTCGGTTTCGCGTGTTTCGTTTTCCAGCGCTTCACCGTCTTGCCGATGAACGATTGTAGTGTCTTGTCCACGCCTGTTGATTTGGATCGCGACGAACATGCATCACGGTTTCCGCTACATCCGCGTATCTGGTAGGGTTGCGTGAGTAGCGTCTCAATCGGCCGCTCGTCGGGCGATGGTGCTTGTTTTAGCTCCCTCCGCAGCGCCTTTGCCAACCGATTAGATTTTTCGTAGGACATCTTTCGCGGAAAGCGGATGCAATGATGCCGCACCAGTCGCCTCGTTTTCTTCCACCGCATTCCCGCCCTCACCTGAAATTTCCCAAATGACACCTGCACGAAACCCGCACTATGACTGGGGTTTTTGATGGGTACGTCCATTTTCGTCAATGTTATGGGTCTTTTAGCGTGAGGTGAGTGGCAGGGCGTGTTCCTTTCGGCCCACGTCACCTCTATACCCGTCAATTCCACGCGGGGTTAGGTTACAGACCGTGGAAAAGTGATGCACCCCGAGCGGCGAGGAATGCTCGGGGAGCAGTTTTCCGGTAAGCCCGTTGATCAGGACTTGACTTTGTTATACTCCCCCGGAGATTTGGAACACACACACCACTGACTCACGAACAGCGCGCGTTGGTTGAGTGGCTTGGCCGAGAATTCTGTTCGGAGGTTCAGGAGCCAACGATGAGAATGCTTCTCAAAGTTATCGGGGTGATCGTCGCCTGCGCTATTCTGGCGCTACTGGTCCTGAGCATCACCGGCCTCGATCCCTGGTCGCCGGTTCCGCGAAGCAGGACGGGCGCTCGAAGCCAATCCACGGCTCTGAACATGTCCGCTTGGGCAGCCTGGCGCAGGCCCGGGCTGTGGCTCAGGGGGGACGTGCAAAGCTTCCCCGCCGACTGGACGTTTGCCGATAAGTATCAAACGATTAAAGTCGAGACACACCCGTGGTACCTGATTCCCCACTCGGTGAACATCGCGTTTGTGACTTTTCAAGGCAACCTCTATTTGCACGTGGATTATGGTCCGCCGCTTTATGCCCCTGGGACGTTTCCCAGCGGCAAAAGCTGGACGGCCGCCGTGGCTCGCAACCCGCGAGTGCGGGTAAAGCTGGGCAATCAGGTGTTCGATGGCAAGGCTTTTCTCGTCACCGACAAGGCCCAGGCCGACGCAGTGTTTGAGGCCTATAAGAAAAAAATCCCCAAAGACCCCACTAACCCTCACCGCGAAAATATATATTTTCTTCGCGTGCTGCCGGCTTGAGCTGCCCGATTCAAGCTCAACCAGAACTCAAAGAGCGCGTCGATTTTTCCGCAGCGACGCCGCCCAGCGAATGCCCGCGACAAGCAATAGCAACGTTGACCCGGCGCCCGCAATTACTAGAACAACGAGCAACACGGCCGCGGGCCCGTGGACGTTCACGTCCGCAAACTCAAGCAGAAGGAAACTCGCAATCGCTGTCGGGACCACGATCAAAAACATCGGAGCCAGAGGTGCCCGCCTAGCCCACATCGTGACGCCTACGATTGCGGTA
>JASHRI010000478.1 GCA_030037435.1 Candidatus Acidiferrales bacterium
CGATTCGGGCAGCACAGTTCTTGGATTTAGCATGGTATTTCTCACACTTCGGTCTTACCGAATCGAATCCGCGAATCCCATGGCCGCCGCACTCCTTTTTCCAGTTTTAGTTGTAGGGCTTCCGCTCACTGACGCAGCACTTGCCATGATTCGTCGCCTTCGAGCAAAAAACTCTCCGCTCCTTGGCGATCTCGGCCATTTCAGCGATCTGCTCGCCGCCTGCGATCTATCCCCGCGCCAAGTCGCCTTCGCGTGTTACGGAATTGCCGCCATCTTTGCTGCCGTCGCGTGGCTCGAGGTTAAAGTTCAGTCTTGGCAGACACTTTCGCTGTCGGCGCTGTGCTTGGCCGCGCTGATCGCCCTATCGATTGGGTTGGGATCGTTGCGAGGAACTGCTAAAACGGCGCCGCCCGCGCGCCCGATACAGCCGGAAGCAATCCAAGGGAATTTCGAGACGACTACCTAGCTGTTGCTATTGCCGCTTGTATTCGTAGTTCCAGTGCCGCTGCCGATCAGGAACGTGCGCGTCGTGCGGCGGCTTCGTTCCTGTGCCGTGGATTGCTTCTGCACGCTTCCCACCTGTATCAGCACCTTGCGCAACTTGCCGCGCTCTTCAATCTCGATGTCGACCACTTCAAACGCGCGCGCCTGAGTATTGGCATCGCGGATGATTGTCTGCGCCTTGATCGTCTTTTGCCCGCCTTGCATCCGCATTTCCACCACGCTGCCCGGATGCAGTGTTTGCTCGCAGATTGCCACTCCGCCGCCCAGCGCCATCTCCGGAATTTGCATCTCGCAGTTTTCTTTCAGATTCAGGGTCGTGGCAAACATCGGCTGTTCCAGCCGCAGACGTGGATATCGCCGCTGCCGTATGGCCTGCGACTCGGGATCGCCATCGAGAATATTCATCGACAGGTCCGCCACGCTAAGTCCGCTTTGCGGGATGAAATAACGCATCCACTCCGGATCGATCTTCTCCAGCGCCTGCGCCGCCACCAGTCGCAGTTCCCCGGGATTGGCCCATCGCCAGCGTTTTTTGGCTTCGGCCACTTTTCGCAGAATTGTTTCGCCTCCGGCGGTGCGCAGGCGTCCCAGCGCCTCGATCGCCTTCAGACGCACATAATCTGTCGAGCCTTTCGGCAGATCGCCCTCTGCGATTCGCAGCAGCCGCATCTCGGCGGACTTTTCGCCCGCCATTCCGATCTCGTCCACAGCCAGCGGCCGAATCAACACATCTAGCATGTCGAAAAGTTCCAGCAGCACGCGGCCCCGCCCCGGCGCGCCGCTTGCCGCGATCTGGCGCACCACTCGATCATGCGCCATCCGCTTCCATTCCTTCATGCGGCCCGGTAACACTTGCTCCAAGGTTTCCAGGTCCAATCGCGCTAGGATTCCCACTGTGTCGATCGCTTCGTTCGGAGTTCCCTCCCGAAGTTGCACACGCAGATGTTCCAGAGCCTCGGGTCCCAACGACTCCATCATCGATACCAGCAGATCGCAGTCTCGCCGGAAGCCGACCCGGCTGAAACGTCCCGCGATCTGCTGCGACGATGCCTGCGGGAGTCTTCGCAGCAAATCTGTCAATCCGTTCGGCACTTCTCCAAGGCGCAGCGCTTCATCGATAAATTCCGGCAGCCGGTTTTCCACGCCAACGCGCGGACGCAAGCTCTTGCCCGCGCCCGGTCGCTCACTCTCCACATAATCCACCAGTTCCACCGAACGCTGAAGCGCAGGGTACGACCGGCTCTTAGCAGCCTCCTGCGAAAGCCTCACGAATGCCGCGCTCATCTGGCTCTGCAACTCCGGCTCTTTCTCCTCTGCAAGCTGCAAGCCGACTTCGCGGATCGTCTCGACGAAAAACTTTTGGTCCATCCTTGCGTACGCAGCGGCCAATTCCGCCAAGCCCGTCGCCGTCTGGCGCCTAGCCTCGGAATTCTTGTTCTTGATTCCCTTCAGGTAATTCTGGAGAATTCTTTCGGCCTCTTCCGTCTCTTTGCGGGCGATCAATCCTTCGACGTAATCGCGCACCTTGGCCGGAGGCACGCACCATGCGTCCGCCGATTCCAGCACCGATTTTCTTTTGTCGTCCGGAACCTGCGACCAGAATTCCCGCGCCAGCACTTCCACATGCGACTGCACCGGAATGCCCGCGCGCGTCATTCTTTCTTCATAAACGCCCAAAATCTTGCGCAGGCCGTCGAGTTCCGTATTCATCTCGTCCAGCATCTGCCGCACGGTGTTCACTTTCACGTCGCCGCGCTCGTAGCTTTCGAGCGCGAACCGCACCGCGATGTGTTCCGCCAGCTTCATCAGCGTCGGCTTCGTGGCTTCTTCGGGACCGCCCTGCGCCGCCAGCGCCGAAAGGGCCTGGCTTACCGTAAATCGCGCTCGTCGCGGAAGCGTCGAAAGACGCGACTGAAACGCCTGGGGATCGATTTTGTCCTTCGAAGTCTCGCTGGTTCGAGCGATTTGCGCGAGCACCTGAAGAATTCCCTGGAGCTCGTCCTCCTGCAGGGTCATCAATCCCGTCTCGACCGTCATCGATCCAGCACGCGAGCCTCGTGTGGGGCGGCTGCCGCGAATATCGGACGTCGCGTTGGCCCAGCGGCTGGGTGGCGTCGCCTGCGGCTCGCCGCCACTCGCGAATTTCCAGATTCGCGAACCGAGCGCGCTCGGGGGTACATTCGATCCAGCACCGCCGCCGGGTGACGCAGGTCCTCCATCCGCACTTGCGAAACCACCGCTTCCGCCTGCGCCTTTCGCTCCGCCATCCGAGGTGCCTGAACTACCGACTGGGGCGCCTCCTCCACTCAACGCGCTGCCCGGTCCACCCGAACCGACGCCCGCACCGATTCCGCCGGAATTTGCGCTGTTTCCCGAACCGTCTTTGGTCAGCCAGAAGCCTCCCGCGTTTGGATCGATTGGCGTCCCGCCCCCCGTTCCGCCGACAATGTTCCAGCCGCCGGACGGAGCACCGCTCACTCCGGATCCCGGACCTCCGCCTTGAATCAGGGCAACAGGCCCTTCTGCCGATGAGCCTCCACTTGCGAAGGCAACGCCAGGTGTTTCGCTACCCGGTTGCGTGGGTTCGCTGCTGCCTGAGTAGTAGTTGCCCGGTCCGCCGCTGTAGCCTCCGCCGGGATAGCCTGTACCACCCGGCCCGCTACCGGGACCAAATCCACCACCAGGTCCACCGCTTCCAGATCCTCCACCAGGACCTCCGCCGGCAATGCCTTCCTGCCCACCGCCTGAGCCTTCGCCTGTGTAGCCGCGACCCGAATAGCCGCCTCCGGAACCAGTGGGCCCAGAACCAAATCCAAAGCCTCCACCACTGCCGCCGGATCCGCTTCCGTGTCCGCCTCCTTGCCCCTCGCCGCCGCCAGGACCGGGACCACCAGGTCCGCTCTTCGTTCCTTCCGCGGCTACGATAAGTTGCAGTAATTTTTCAGGATCGTTGAAGAGCTCCTCGGTTTGGCCGGAGGTCATTCCCAGCGTACGCGCGGCAAGCTGTGCGGCAACGGTGGTTTTTGCGACGGCCGAATCCGCTGGCACGAAGCAAACCTCGTTCACGTGGATGTTCGGGTCGCCTTGCAATGCGGCCTTCAATTGCTCGGCGAGCTGCGCCGGCTTCGATCCCTGGCTGGTTGGAAATCCCTTTACGAAGCGCGCGAGGCTCGCCTGCGTCACCTTCGCCGAAAAGAAGATGCTCGCGATTCCCGCGCCGGAAAGCATGCGCGCAAAGCTCTTCTCGGCAGCGGCGGATTCTAGCGGCGTTCCGTCGAGCAGAAGCTGGTCGCCCGAAACCGCCAGCAACACACCGCTTTCATCGCCGCCAAGAGCGGTACGCAATTCCGTCCAAGCCGTCTCGTATTGTTTCGCCGTGCGCGGATGGCCAAAGTCGTACATTCGCGCAAATTTGAGCAAAATATTGAGGCTGCGAACAAAGGCCCGGGCGGCCGCGAGTCGAGTTTGAGAGTTGTCGGGCATGTCGCGGGGCAGCTCCCCCTATCTCATAAAAATATGAGGGTTAAGCTCAAAATGGGCAATGGTACGCGTGTCCTGATTGGTACTAAGGAGTAGTTCTATGCCTTCGATGGGACGGAAGTTTTGGCCCGGCGCCGTGGCCGGGTCGGCCTGAGCCAGGCGTCAAGATCCCGGATGTCGTGCAGGATTGCCAACGCGCCGGATTTGCGCAGCAGAGCGACCCGTTTGCGCCGCCCTTCCGTGCCGGGAGGTATGATCCCGATGAATGGCACCTGTGCGGAGCGGGCTGCAAGCGCATCATCCACGTTATCCCCCACGTAGACCGCGCGCGAGGGATCGCTCCCCTTCAAAATTGCATACAAGCCCTCTGGATCCGGCTTGTGCCGTGTCACGTCTTCCGCCGTGACCACGCGGCCAAAGAATTCGCGAACGTGGCGGCGATCCAGCGTGTGGTCCAATTCCCGCCGGACGCGTCCGGTAAACAGCGCGAGTTCTGCGTGCTTCGCTAGTCGCCGAAGAATTGAGCGCGGAAGAAGCCATTTCTCGCCCGCTACATGTCCCCGTCCGTTTTCGCCCCAATATAGCTCGATGAATTTGCTCTTCACTTCCTCGAATTCATATTCTCCGCCCAGCGAGCGCACCCATGCGGTGGAAAGCTTCCAATCGTCGTTGAAGCCCGATTGATTTTTCCAGTGCTGCAATTGGTGTCGCGTCACGCGCTTGCCGGTGAAATGCGCGACCGTCTCCAGCGTCGTGCGATGAAACGATCCACGCACATCCACCAGCACGCCATCCACGTCGAAAATAATCAGATCCGGGTGAAACCCGAATGGACTCTTGTGCCTGGATGTGGAGGACAAAGAGCGATGAGAATGCTCAGGAGTTGGACCCGTCCGACTCTTCGGACGCTTCTTCATCCGGCTCTTCACCGCGCTGTTTCGATGTTTCTGGCTCATTTTCAGAGGAATCCGAAGACCATGCTTCGCCTGCCGAGACCGCCGGAAGAACCGGCTCCGCGCTTTCTTTATTTGACACAGCGGTCGGAGTTTCTCGTGTGTCCGACGCGATTCCTGCATTCGCAGCCACCGCCGCCGTCGCCGATGCAGCCACAGGTTGAGCTGCCGCCTCCGGCAGAACTTCCAGCCGCTTTTGCAGAACGTGCGCAACCAGCTCTACCACGAGCTTCGCGCAGCTACCGTCCGGATCCTTCGCGGGATTGTACGCCGCGATTTCGACCGCCGCGAGGTGCTCTTGTCCGGCGAAAACTTCCATTGCCTCGCGAACCTCTTCGATCCGCAATCCGCCTGAGCCGGGATAATTCGTCGCCGAAAAATCCGCAATCACATCCACATCGAGATGAAGGACAAATTGATTGCCGGCGCCATGGACGCGTTCGAGCGCACGTTTCGCCGCCGTCGCCGGGCCGATTCGCTGCACATCCGCGGCGAGATAGTGGCGGATCGGCGAGCGCTCCAGCAGAGACTTCTCCGCCGCCTCGATCCGCTCCACGCCGAACAGCGCCAAATCCGGATCGCGGACCAGCGGCGGCTCCGGCCAAAAGCGCACCATTTCCGCGGCGCCCCGCCCGGTGATATGCGAAGCCACCATGCCGTCCACGCAACCGGTCGACGTCGTCGCCGGAGTCTGCAGATCGGCGTCGCGATCCATGTAGATCATCGCGACGTGGCGAAAATAGCGGCGAACTCCTGCGACCGTAGCCAGCGCCACAGAACAGTCGCCGCTCAAAATCACGGGCAACGCGCCGGATTTCACGGCTTGTTCGACGCGCGGCTTCAGTGCTTCCAGCGATGCAAGCACTCCAGAGAGATTACGGGCGCGAGGGCTTTCTTCGTCTGGCTTGTAAACGTGAGCGGGATCGTCACCGAAATCGGTGACGTCATAACCGGCAGACGACAGGGCTGCTACGAGGCCTGCAGAGCGCAATGCGGCAGGCGCGCCTTCGTGACCGGGCGACATCGCAGCCGCACTCGTGGGCGCGCCCAGCAACGCAATTTTGTTGCGCTGGCGGACGATTTTGACCGCCACTCACACGCTCCTTGCCGTGAATTCCCCCGCCCGGCGTAACGCTCGCGAATCAGTTCGCAGCCCGGCCCTGGCGTGAGGCCAGCTCCGGCGGAAGGGTGAAGCGCACATCTTCGCGAATCAGATCCAGGTCCCGATGGTTCGTGAAGCCAAAACTGGAAAGCCGCTGACTGACTTGTTCGACCAGGATTTCAGGCGCCGAAGCACCCGCCGTGAGCCCGACGGCGCGCACGTTGCGGAGCGATTCTGCGGCGATATCGTTGGCGTCTTCGATGAGCCGGGCGGACACGCCCGCTCGTTGCGCCACTTCGACAAGCCGGTTCGAATTTGAGCTGTTTGCCGAACCCACCACCAAGATAAGATCCACTTCGCGGCTGAGCGCCTCGACCGCTTCCTGCCGGTTTTGCGTGGCGTAGCAGATATCGTCCGATGCGGGGTCGGCAATTGATGGGAACCGGGCGCGAAGGCGGGCGACGATCTCCTGCGTATCGTAGAGCGATAATGTGGTTTGCGTGAGAAATGCCAAACGCGTGGGATCGGGTACCTGCAACTCGTCGACTTCCTGCACGCTGCCGACGACGACGGTGCGCTCCGGAGCCTCGCCAGATGTGCCTACAATTTCCTGGTGGTCGCGGTGACCGATCAGAATCAGCGTGCGGCCCTCGCGCGCGAACTTCAGCGCCTCGAGATGAACTTTAGTGACCAACGGACAAGTCGCGTCGATGACTTTTAGCTGACGCTCTTTGGCTTCCGCACGAACGCGCGGCGGAACGCCGTGCGCGCTGAAAACCAGCACCGCACCGACCGGCACTTCGTCGATCGACTCAACGAAAATCGCGCCGCGACGGCGCAGCTGATCGACGACGTAGCGATTGTGCACAATTTCGTGATGCACATAGACTGGGCTGCCGAAAGCTTCGAGCGCTAACTCGACGATATCCACCGCGCGCACCACTCCCGCGCAGAAACCTCGGGGCCGGACGCGCACTAGCGTCTTTGCACCGTTCGAACCCTGTATGTGCGTCAGTGTCAAGGTGCTCTCCAGAAAACTATCGCAATATTACCCGAAGGCCCGTTTCGCTGCCAGTCGGTTCCCAATCTCGGGTGTCGTTTTTGCCGCAGGCAACACGGCCCGAAAACTCGAGGTTTGAGGGCGAAGAAAAAGCGAGCGGCTTGACCCATTTGGAGTTTCGGTTAGAAAGGGACGACGATTTTTGTTTTCTATGACTTACGGCTGATTCTAATCGAAAGTGAGTTTCGGTTAGATCGTCGCTCAAGAGGCTGAAGGTGGGGCGAAAGACGTGCAGACTGAGGCGAACCGAAGGGGACGGGTTCGCACACGTCGATCGACAATCTCGGATCGGCCCAGCGCCTGGCAGCCTCATCTCCCCCCTCACCTCTCAGTCGCACCGAACACAAAAGTCCGAGTACTAGGCTGGCATGAAGTGGCGGCAATTGCAAACGATTGTTGGTGTGGGGTACTGGATCAGTTTGAATTTTAACTGCTTGTGTCACGATCAAGAAAATTCAAACTGACCCACTACCTGGTGTGGACACCGCTTGATTCGGATTTGCGGCGCGAAACGAAGGTGATGCAAAAATTATGCGGCGG
>JASHRI010000479.1 GCA_030037435.1 Candidatus Acidiferrales bacterium
CGTCCGTGCCGTACAGCGAGCCGATGGAAAAGTATGTGCTGCCGAGCGAAGAGAAGATCGTGCAGGCGGTGAAGTCGGTACTGGCGATGCAAGCGGCGGCGGTGTAGGACTAGGCGGCTGCTGGCGCGCTGGGGCCTGCGAGATTAACCTGGAAATTGCGCCATCGTAGTGCGGAACGCGTGCGACACGACTTTTTCGAGCGGCCAGCTGCGCGCTTCCTGATTCAGCACTTCGATTCCCCACGGACCGGAGTAGCCGGCCTTCAGCAAACCTTCGACGAATCGCTTCGGCTGGAATTCTCCCTCGCCGCAGAATCGTCGGTGATTAATCGTATCTTCGTGCAGCTCCCAGGGAATTTCGTGAGTGCCGTCGTTGATTTCGACGGCGACCACGCCTTTCGCCGCTGCGCGAGCGACTTTTTCGTAGGGAATTTTCAATTTGGCGATGTGCCAGAGGTCGAAGCAGACTCCTCCGTTGGATTCGCCGGCAGTCTCGATTAATTGCAAGACTTTTTCGACGGAATCGATGGTTGAAAACGGCATCATCTCGTAGACGATGCGCGTGCCGTGGCGGGCTGCGTCTCTGCAGAGATCGGCATAGGCCGCGGCCATTTTAGGCATCGGGCACTCGGTGCGGAAGAAATCGCCGACTTTCACGTGGCGCGCGCCGAGCGCCTGCGCGGCGTCAAGCAAGAGCTTTCGGGTTTTATCAGAGGCTTTCTTCTTTTCGCCGTCGAGAAACCAGTCGTTAATGAACTCGAGCTCGAGATGGCGGATGCCGTTATCATCGAGGATTTTTTTCATTTCCTTCAGGCTGCGCTTCTTGAGGACATAGGCTAAATCGGCGTGCCAAATGCCGAAGCCCTTGAATCCGACGCGGGCGGCGGCTTCGACGCGGTCCTTGAAATCAAAAGTGCTAAATTCGCGATCGGTATGCGGTTGAGCGCCTCCGCCGAGCGTCCAATAGGAAGCGAGCAATTCGATGCTCGTGGCCATCCGCGCGTCTTCTCCCAGAGAAAAAGCTGTCCGGCATGCTAAGCCGAGCAGGGACGGGAGTCAATGCGCCGGATTTTCGAGCCCGATGCTATGCTCTGCAATTCACCGAAGGAGAGGCTATGTTGCTCGAGGGAAAAACGGCGATCGTGACCGGAGCAGGGCGCGGAATCGGCGAAGCGATCGCGAAAAGATTCGCGGCGGAGGGCGCTGCGGTGGTGCTGGCGGCGCGAACCGAACACGAAGTCCGGCGGGTTGCGTCGGAGATCGAGGCGGCTGGCGGGCGAGCGGTCGCCGTGGCGGCAGATGTTTCCGAAGAGGCGGGATGCGAAAAAATTGTGCAAGTGACCCGAGAAAAGTTTGGCGCGATCCACATTTTGGTGAACAACGCTGGAATTTACGGACCGGTGCTACCGGTGGAAAGAATCTCCGCGCAGGAATGGGATGAAGTGATGGCGGTAAATCTGCGCAGCGCGTTTCTGCTGTCGCGGCTTATGCTGCCGGAGATGTACGAGCGCGGCGAAGGAACGATCATCAACGTGACGAGTGCAGCTGCGAAAGCGGCGTTCCCGTTGAATAGTCCCTATGCTGCGTCGAAAGCGGGGATGATTGGATTGACGCGAACGCTGGCGGCGGAGGCGGCGCGCAAGGGGGTGCGGGTAAATGCCATCAGCCCCGGCCCGGTGCCGAGTACAAAAATGTCGGAGCAACTACGTCGCGGACTTGGAGCGATTTACAAGATGAGCGACGAGGAAATGACCCAGCGAATGGGACAGTCGACGTTGCAAGGAAGGCCGCAGACGCCGGACGAAATTGCGTCCGCGGCCCTATTCCTGGTGTCCGATCAGGCCAGCGCGATTACTGCGCAGACTCTGAATGTGGATGGCGGAATTGCCTTTTACTGAGTTCCTCGAGAGTGCTGTACCCGCGACGCGCTGATTGGATGAGTACGCGTCCCCCTGCTTCCGCCCAAACAAGCCCCCGCTCCCCGATGGCGCCGACGACATAGAAGATCGTACCGAGGACGAACAGAACGGCGAACAGGACACCGAACAGGAGCTCGGCGGCGATCAGTTCACGGACAAAATAAATCTGAGGGATCAGAAATACCGCTACAGACCAGATGATTCGTTTGCGTAGCTTCGGATGTTGGCTGAGATATTCGTTCGTTCGAAGTGCATACGACTTTAGTTGGCCCAAGACAGTTTTCATCGACCCAAACCCACCTCCACACGATCAGATGCAAGGCAGTGGCCAAAAGAGTCAATAGCTAACAACTTGAAAGAGGCAGAGTTACGGAATTGGGAAAAAAGCGAAAGATGAAAAGGGCTTCCAGTATTGGAAGAAAGCAGGGTGAAAATTTCGATTTCGAAACGGGCGCGCGCCGAGAGACGGTCGGTACTGGAACTATTGTTAGCGACCCTCGAAAGGATAGCGATCTTGCGCGAGGACGGCATCCGCGACGCTTCGGCGAAGAGCGATCGCGTCGACGGGCGCATGCTTTGCGAAGCGCCGCAGAGCTGCAAGTAAGGTCGCGAGAGTGTCTCCCTCCGCAGTAGCAGCCAAGGCAGTGCGCGCTTCCTTCTCAATGTGATCCGTCGCATCATAGGTGAAGCAACGAGCAGCATCGGCCATGACGGCGGCGACCGGACTGCGAGCGGCGGTGGACTTCTGGGCCCGGCGCAAGGCTGATTCAACGGCGTAGACGTCGATCACGATATTCGCGAGCGACGCGACGATTTCCTGCCGGTCCGCCAGTTGATCGCGGAATTTCTCGACGGCGGCGCCAGCCGCGAGCAGAAAAATCTTCTTGGCCTGGGCGAGTGAACGCTCCTCCTCCGAAAAAACACCCACGGGACTCTCCTCAAACGAGGGGCCGGACATCAATTCGTCGCGCAGCTTCATAGCAGCGGGAATCAGGGGCAGAACCCCACCGGTTGCGCGCTTCATCAGCATCTGAATGATGACCAGGCGGTTGATTTCGTTGGTTCCCTCGAAGATGCGGTTGATCCGGCTATCGCGGTACATGCGGGCAACCGGATAATCCTCATGAAAACCGTAGCCGCCGAAGATTTGGACGCCCTCGTCGACGCAGAAATCAAGCGTCTCGCTGCCGAAGACCTTGCTGATGGAACTCTCGATGGCGTACTCCTCGAGCACTTGCATGGCCTGCTTGACCTTGTCCGCTTCGGGAGTCGCGACGGCCGCTTCGATGGTCCCTGCCGTGCGATAAATCATGGATTCGAGCGCAAAAGTCTGAATGGCCATCTCCCCCAGCTTGGCCTTGATCAGTCCGAATTCGCAGAGCGGTTTGCCGAAAGCCGTGCGCTCCTTGGAATATTTGGAGGAAACCGCGATGACAAGCTTGGCCGCGCCGCTGCAGCTCGCGCCGAGCGAAAATCGGCCGGCATTCAGGGTGTTGAACGCGACGATGTGGCCACGTCCTATTTCGTAGAGCAAATTTTCCTTGGGAATAGACGCGTTCTCGAAGAACAGCGGCACGGTGGAGCTACCGCGGATGCCCATCTTGTTTTCCTCAGCGCCCACGGAGAAGCCCGGCGTGCCGCGCTCAACCAGGAAGGCCGAGAATTTTTCGCCATCGACCTTGGCAAAGACGGTGAAAAGGTCGGAGTAACCACCGCTGGTGATCCACATCTTCTGGCCGCTCAGGATCCAGCTCTTGCCATCGGGCGAAAGCACGGCACGCGTACGCGCCGCGAGCGCATCCGAACCAGCCTGCGGCTCGGACAGGGCGTAGCAAGCGAGCAACTCGCCTGTGGTCATCCGTGGCAGATATTTCTTCTTCTGCGCATCCGTGCCGAAGTAAACCAGCGGAATGGTGCCAATTCCGGTGTGCGCTCCGAACGCAACGCCAAAGGAACCGTAGACACCGAGTTTTTCCGAGAGCACGGCGGTCGAAATCTTGTCGAGGGCGGCACCGCCATATTCCTCGGGCACACCCACTCCAAGCAAACCAATCTCGCCGGTCTTTCGCACGAGCTCCGCCATCAAGCCCTCTTTGTGTTTTTCAAGCTCGGGGATGTGCGGAATCACTTCCTTGGCGATGAATTCTTCCGCGGTGCGACCGATCAACCGCTGATCGTCGCTCAGGTCGGCGGGTGTGAACACATCCTCGGCGCCCGAGGATGCAATCAGAAATGCGCCGCCGCGATGGAGGGTCTGCGAAACGGGTGTCGTCGCCATGAAGTTCCTCCGAAGGGTCGATTGTGCCAGAACGTCGTTAAGCAGCGCGCTCGAAGATGCCAGCCGCTCCCATGCCGCCGCCGATGCACATCGTTACCATGCCGTAGTGTGCATTGCGGCGCTCCATCTCGCGCAAGATTGTGGCCGTCAGCTTCGCCCCTGTGCAGCCCAGTGGATGACCGAGAGCGATCGCGCCGCCATTGGGATTTACGCGCGCGGGATCGAGGCCCGCGAGCTGAATCACGGCCAGCGATTGCGCCGCAAATGCTTCGTTCAACTCGATCACATCGATCTGGTCGAGTTTCAGCCCAGCGATTTTGAGCGCCTTGGGAATCGCTTGCACCGGCCCGATGCCCATCTCTTCCGGCGCACAGCCGGCGGTGGCAAACGATACAAATCGCGCCAGGGGTTTGAGCCCCAGATCGCGGGCGCGTTCGGCGCTCATCAGCACGCACGCCGCCGCGCCATCACTGGTCTGCGAGCTGTTTCCAGCGGTGACGACGCCGTGCGCGTGAAACGCAGGCTTCAGCTTGGCAAGCGCTTCGAGCGATGTGTCGGCACGGGGCCCTTCGTCCGTGTCAAAGGTTAGCTTGACGCTTCTCGGCCGCGCCGCACCATTGCTGCCATTTCCGCCGTTATCCAGCAGTGTGTAGGAGACCTCAACCGGCACGATTTCGTCCTTAAACTTGCCTGCGGTGATGGCGGCCAAAGCCTTGCGGTGACTTGCGAGCGAAAATTCGTCGGCCTGCTGGCGACTGATGGAATATTTCCGCGAAACATTTTCAGCGGTGAGACCCATGTTGATGTACGTGTCCGGATAGTGGTCCATCAGCCAGGGATTCGGCGAGACTTTGTGGCCGCCCATGGGAACCATGCTCATCGATTCGGCACCGCCGGCAATGGCCACCTCGCCCTGTCCAGCCATGATACGTTCCGCTGCAATAGCGATGGCCTGCAAGCCGGAGGAACAGAAGCGATTGATGGTCATCGCGGTGGTGGTGACGGGCAGACCGGCGCGCAGCGAAGCGATCCGCGCCAGATTCATTCCCTGCTCCGCCTCCGGCATAGCACAGCCGATGACGACGTCCTCAATGTCTTTCGCTTCGAGACCCGGCGCGCGTGCGATCGATTCCTGAATTACGCGCGCGGCCAGGTCG
>JASHRI010000480.1 GCA_030037435.1 Candidatus Acidiferrales bacterium
AACGCAAAATCGATTCGTCTGGTAGAGTCCGGCTCATTGCTGCACCTGCTGCACAAATGGACCATGCGCACATGCTTCAACGCGCAGGAGGAAATTTATCAGGCGTCGATCGAAGAAGTGGAACAGGTGCGGGCCGCGCTTCCCGCGCTCGGTCGCTATATCGGCCCTCCTTGCTATCTGCGCGCGGGAATTTCCACACCGATTTGCACCGAGGGCTCGCATTTCTGCGGCGTGAAAGTGTGGCTCGATTTTCCCAACGTCGAGCGGCGTATCTGACGCTGAGGTGCGCGGCTAACTAGGAATCTCCGGAACCGCTGCGATGAGCGCCTGGGTGTAAGGATGCTGAGGATTCTGCAACACCTGGTCCGCTGCGCCGCATTCGACGAATTTCCCGCCCTGCATCACCGCAACGCGCGTGGCAAGCTGCGCGATCACCGGGACGCTGTGTGAAATAAGGATCAGCGTAAGCGATAATTCACGGCGCAGTCGATCGAGCAATTCCAGAATTTGTGCGCCCACCGATACGTCGAGCGCGGATACAGGCTCATCTGCCACCACAAGTTCGGGTCGCAAGATCAGCGCTCGTGCGATTCCCACACGTTGGCGCTGGCCTCCGGAAAATTCATGTGGATAACGCCCGAGCGCTTCGGCGCCGATTCCCACCGCTTCGAGCATTTCGGCTGTGCGCCGCTGCCGCTCCTCGGTCGAAAGTTCCGGCTGATGAATTGCCAGGGGCTCGGCAACGATCGTGCCCACACGCATCCGCGGATTCAGCGAAGCCATTGGGTCCTGAAATACCATCTGAATGCGACGACGCAGCCCGCGCAACTCAGCGCCGCGCGCCCCGAGCCAGTCTTCGCCATGGAATCGCATCTCGCCCGAGTCCGGCTCAACCAGGCGCAACAGCATGCGGGCGAGTGTCGTTTTGCCGCAACCCGATTCGCCCACGATGCCAAGCGTTTCGCCGCGCGCCAGTGTGAAGCTAACTCCGTCAACGGCCACGTGGCGCCGCGAGGAATTTCCGTTGGCGCGGTCGAAGGTACCCGTTGAAATCGTGAACGATTTCCGCAGTTCGCGCGCTTCGAGGATGGCGTCTTCGCTCATGATTCTTCGGCGGGAGAAATGCAGCGGGCGGCGTGCGTTTCGCTTCGCTCTTTTGCGCGTACAAGCTGCGGCATTTCAAGGTCGCATGCGGCCACGTGCAGCGGGCAGCGCGGAGCGAAGGCGCAGCCCGGCGGCAGCGCATCGAGCGGTGGAACCGTGCCGGGAATCGCCTCGAGCTTCTCTCGCGCAAGGCGCGGAGCCGCGCGAAGCAGGCCTTGCGTGTAGGGATGGCTTGGATGGCGCAGCACTTCACCAGCAGGACCTTGCTCCACGATCCGTCCTGCGTACATCACGGCCACGCGATCGGCCACCTGCGCCACTACGCCAAGATCGTGCGTGATGAAGAGCAGCGAAAGACGCAGTTCGCGCTGCAGCGTTTCGATCAGATCCAGAATTTGCTTTTGCACGGTCACATCGAGTGCCGTGGTGGGCTCGTCAGCGATCAGCACGTGGGGACCGGCCGCGAGCGCCATGGCGATCATCACTCGCTGACGCAGGCCGCCGGAAAGTTCATGCGGATATTGCCGGGCGCGGCGCTCCGGCTCCGGCACCGCCGCGCGTTCGAGCGCGTCGAGCACTCGACGGTCGGCGTCGCTTGCGTCGAGCTCCGGCTCGTGAACGCGAATTGCTTCCGCGATTTGCGCGCCGACGCGCACCACGGGATTGAGCGCCGTCATCGGCTCCTGAAAAATCATGGCGATGCGACGCCCGCGCAGCGCTCGCATCTCCTCCGGCGCGACAGCGAGCAGGTTTTCGCGCTGGCGTGCGTGATTCGCGCCATTGCCGTTGGAGGATGCGGCGAGCCACGCTTCGCCGCGGCATCGCGCACCTGGCGGCATGAGGCCCATCAGCGCAAGCGCGAGCATCGTCTTACCCGAGCCCGATTCGCCCACGATTCCGAGCGTTTCGCCCTCAGCCAGCGCGAATGACACTTCGTTCACAGGGCGGACCCAGCCCTTGCGGGTCGGCAGTTCGACCGTTAGGTCGCGGGCTTCAAGACGTATCGCCATAACGACATCATAATTGCTTGCGAGATCGACCATCAAAATCAATCCGAATCGTCAATCTGACCAGTTACCATACAGATCGTCGGGGCCCGAAGCAGAGTTCCGGGTAGAAACGTACTCAGCCCCTTGTTTTGTGTCACTTAGGCTCATTTCTATTCGATTCAGAGTTTCGGGTAGAAAGGGCCGCGACATGCGGACGCCGAATCGAGCGGAGGAAAGCCCGGTTGATGTGATCGTCGCGCCTTCAGGCTAAGAATTTCGTATTGCGCCTGAGTGGCGGCAGATGCAAATCAGTAGTCGTTGGCGGAGCCTTCGAGGAAGGCGCGGAGCTTGCGCGAGCGCGACGGGTGACGCAGCTTGCGCAGAGCCTTGGCCTCGATTTGGCGAATGCGCTCGCGAGTGACAGCGAACGACTGGCCGACTTCCTCGAGCGTGTGCTCGCTGCCATCGTCGAGGCCGAAACGCATCTTGATGACTTTTTCCTCGCGCGGCGTGAGCGTCTTCAGTACCGAGGAGGTCTGTTCCTTGAGGCTGAGATTGATGACGGCATCCGAAGGCGAAACCACGGCCTTATCTTCGATGAAATCGCCGAGATGCGAATCTTCTTCCTCGCCGATTGGAGTTTCGAGCGAGATCGGCTCTTGCGCGATTTTCAAAATCTTGCGCACCTTGGCAACGGCGATGTCCATGCGCTTGGCGATTTCTTCGGAGGTAGGCTCGCGACCGAGCTCCTGCACCAACTGCCGCTGGGTGCGCACAAGCTTGTTGATCGTTTCGATCATGTGCACCGGGATGCGGATGGTGCGCGCCTGGTCTGCGATGGCGCGAGTGATCGCCTGCCGAATCCACCAAGTGGCGTACGTGGAGAACTTGTAGCCGCGGCGCCATTCGAATTTGTCGACGGCCTTCATCAACCCGATGTTGCCTTCCTGAATCAGGTCGAGGAACTGCAATCCGCGGTTGGTGTATTTTTTTGCGATCGAAACGACGAGGCGAAGGTTGGCCTCGATCAATTCTTTCTTGGCCTGCTCGGCTTCGACTTCACCGCGCAGAATGACCTGCAGGGCGCGCTTCAGCTCCGTGGGGCTGACTTCGCTTGCGACTTCGATTTCATCGAGTTCCTGGCGACGGGCTTTGAGCTCTTTGCGCGCCTCGGCTTGGACTTCGGCCTTCGAGACGTCGACACGGCGCTCGAGCTTAGCGCTTTCGCGTTCGAGAGAATGCACACGCTCGACGGTCTGGTGGATCTTGTCGATCAGGCGCTTTTTTTCCAGAGGATTGAAGTCGATGTCGCGGACCATGCGCGACATTTCGATGCGGGTGCGTCCTACGGCATATCGAGCGCGAAGGTAAGGACGCTTCTTCGACCGAGGAACACGCTCAAGCTTCGAGGCAAGTTTCATCGCCTGGAGATAGAGCTTGGCGATCTTGTCGATTTTCTTGAGGGTTTCCTTGGTTTTGGCTTCGATCTTCTCTTCGGTCAGCTCTTCGTCGTCGAACTGAACGATTTCCTTGATCGAGCGCGAGCCGTTGCGAAGATCCTCACCGACCTGCAGCAGCTCTTTCAAAATGAGCGGAGCGCGCGAGATCGTCTTGAGCACCAGGAGCTGACCGCGCTCGATGCGCTTGGCGATGGCGACTTCGCCTTCGCGCGTCAGCAGCGGAACGGTGCCCATTTCGCGCAGATACATGCGCACTGGGTCGTTGGTTTTTTCGAGCGTACCGGGAGTGAGATCCAGATCACCGTCGTCGGAGCTGGACGAGGCGGAATCGTCCTTTGGTGGTTCGGCCGCGCCGCCATCGGCTTCAGCGGCGGCCAGGGCGGCCTTGGCGGTCGACAGATCCTCGTACACATCGATTCCGTAGCGCTCGAACGTCGAGAGCAGGTCGTCGATTTCCTCCGAGGAGTGGACCTCGGCCGGCAAAATATCGTTGACCTCATCGTAGAGCAAGTAACCACGCTCCTTGCCCATAGCGATGAGCTGCCGTACCTGATCGTATTTTTCTTCAAGAGCCAGCGTCACGCTTCCTCCCCTTGGCAAGGCCCGATGATAAAATGGCGCGACATGCGAAACGCGAAGTGGCCGAGATTAGACACCTCGGCCCATCCCGAAATCAGTTATGTGTGGACGGATGAATGAAGCAACGCCTCGAACCCGGCACCGATCTTTGCCGCTCGCAGCCAACTCGCCCGCGCCCTTATGAATACAGGTATATGATGCGCCGCGCGTGCCGCCCGTTTCTTCCAAAACCCATCAATGATACACCCCGGTCAAGTGAGGCGTCAACGAGCTGCCCTAAGTTGCATATGTCCAGTCAGTTGCGGGACGGCCCGCGGCGGCGTGACGGCAGAGACCGCGCGGCGAATTTTTCGCTACGGCAGATGGCAGGCGCGGATACCTTGCTTCTCGAAGTATTGCTGATGGTAGTCCTCGGCGCGGTAGAAATCGGACGCCGGAACGATCTGCGTCACAATCGGGCGCTGGAATACA
>JASHRI010000481.1 GCA_030037435.1 Candidatus Acidiferrales bacterium
GCCATCACAAAAAGCTGGTAGACGCCCCGTTCTCGTTTCGCCACGCTCACCGCACGCGGCCACGTGGCGCCCTTTGGTATAATCGCGCGCCATGACCGCCTCGTCTTCGAAGCCACCTTCGTTCAAAACGCCGCGCTACATCGTCGTCGAGGGACCCATTCGCGTCGGCAAATCCACGCTCGCTCGCGTGCTGGCCGAGCAGTTGCACGCACGTCGCGTTTTCGACTGCGAGCACAATCCGTTTCTCGGTGATTTCTACAACGAAAAGCCGGGCGCGGCATTTCGGGCTCAAATGTATTTTCTCTACGAGCGCCATCGCCGCCTGGTGGAAGTGCGCCCGGACGACAGCGCTGCTCCGATCGTGAGCGACTTTCTATTCGAGAAGGACAAAATTTTCGCCTACATCAATCTCGACAACGAAGAGCTGAAGCTATACGAAAAATACTTCGATATGCTTTCGCCCTCGATTTCGGCCCCCGATCTGACGATCTACCTGCAAGCCAAGCCGGAAATCCTGCGCAAGCGCGTCTCCAAGAAAGGCGATCCCGACGAGAGCGAAATTTCGCCGGAATATATCGAGGCTGTCGCCCGCGCCTACGAACACTTCTTCTTCCGCTATTCCGCGTCCAATTTATTGGTGGTGGATACCACGGACATCGACTTCGTCGAGCGCAACGAGGATTTGCAGGAACTTTTACGCAGGCTTCGTCATCCCGTGAAGGGCACGCAATACTTCTTGCCGCTCGGCCAGAGCTGACAGTGCCAAGCCAATACCTCGCAGGGACCTGTTGCGGGGAATCCTTGCAGTGAGGAAGGAAGGGGATCCGGAGCGGGTCACTCGCGGGTAGCCCACTCCGGATTGCGTCACGGGGAACGCACTTGTTTTGAACCGCTGCGCCTAGGCCGCTGCTTTCGCGGGACCGTTGAGGCGATGGCGCAAACGTCCTGCCACGCGGTTCAGAGGATGGCTGCGATGCAGAAACGAGAACACAGGGTCGCGGCGCGTGCCGATTCGTTCCAGCGCGCGACGAATCCGGAAATCCCGCCCCGCTGAGATCAACCCCTTTTCAAGCACTTCGATCGCATCCTGGGTCCGGCCGCCTTGCTGATACACCTCGGCCAGATTCAGGTAGAGCTGCGCGTGATTGTGACGCATCCCCAGGGCTTCCTGGCACAGACTTTCCGCATCGCCGTATCGCCGCTCGGCGAGCGCCGCCAACAATCCCGTATAGGAGAGATAAAAAGGATTTTTCGGCGCCACCCCGAGCGCGCGGCGAGCCGCCAGCAGGGCGTCGTCCGGGTGGCCGTCGCGCAATTGTTTGAGACATTCTTTGAAGTCCGTCATGCCGGCATCGGCGGGAGATGTGGTTCCAATCCAATGGGACATAGGCTCCTTCCCCGTCCCGCGGCTAGGAAGAATGAATCGGGGAATCGATTCGCAGGACGGAAAAAGAAGCCTAGCGCGATGCCTTGCGGCGAGAAATAGAACGACGGGACAGATTTAGTTCCAGCACTTCTTCCTGTCATTTCGTACAGGCGAAAAATTTGCTAATGGACGAGGTCGGAGACAAACACGATCCGCACTCCGCGAGCTTCAATCGCCGGCACGCCTGAGGCGAGCGCCGCGATCGTCGCTTCGCGCGGATGGCCGATGGCGATGGCTGAACCGTTGCGCATCGCGTCGCGCGCGGCCAGGTTGAGCTGCGCCAGAACAGCCTCGCGCGTGGTAACGTCGTCGAGGAAGACTTTACGCGAAGCTGCGGGCACGCCCGCTCGTTCGGCTTCATCGAATGCCACGGTCTGCGCCGTGGTACGGCTGTCGATGAAGAAAAGGCCGCGAGCGCGCAAGTCGGGCATCAGCTCGTCCATCAGCGACCGGTCGGCCGTGGCGCGCGAGCCTTCGTGATTGTTCACGCCCGCCGCGTGAGGCACGGTCGAAAGCATGTCGGCAAGCTCCGAATCTACCTCGCGCTGCGACATCCCCACGCGAAGCTCGAGACTCTCCTGCTTCGCCGCGCTGGGTTCGGCTTCCATTGGGCAATGCAGCAGAACCTGGTCGCCGCGGTGGAATGCGTCTTCGGCGATTTGCGCCGAAAACTCCAGGTGCGGAAGCACCGAGGCCGAAATCGGGAAGGGCAGAGCCAGCACGGAATCAGCCGCCGCGCGGTCCTGGCCCAGGTCGTCGACGATGATCGCCAAGCGGGGAGTTTCGTCCGTGCGGCCGGTCGTACTCGATGACGCGACGACGTAAATTGAATGGGTCCGGACACCGTGCGAAGAGAAAGCGAACAAAATCTCACTGTTTTTGGAACGTTCCGCGACGGAAAGTTTGTGGCGGCGGGCGATCTCTTGGAGTGCTTGTCGAAGCGCGCTGGTTTGGGAGGGATCGGCGCCCGATACGTAAATGTCGTCGGCCGCGAGTCGCGCCCGCAGGCCGAAAAACGAACGCTCGAATTCGGACCGAATCGTGACCTCAGACTTTCGCCCGGTGACGCGCTGCGCTGCGTTCACAACTTCAGCGGTAACCGCGCGAATCTGACGCCGGTCGGGTGCTTTGGCGCAGCCGACGAACACCACGGCGAGTGTGACCGCTCCCGCGACGAGAGCGACCAAGAGGCTGCGCGCGCGGAAATGCCTCAAGCCTAAGCGGCCTTACGCGCCGCGCCAGCGCTTTGCAAAACTTCGATGGCCTTCTTGATCTCCGGGTCGTCGAGCGAACTCGAAGGAGCCGGCGGGTATGGGTTTTCGAGCGCGGCTACATCGTCGGGTGACGGCCGCACAAGATAGGTTGGCTGCACGCCTTCGAGCGGAATTTCTTTTCCGTCCGGCGAGAAGTAGTTGGCGACGGTGAGTATCAGGGCCGCGCCGTTGTCGAGCTCGATCAGTTTTTGCTGCGACGCGGTTCCATACGTGCGGTCGCCGATCGTGTCTCCCCGATGGTTATCCTCAATGGCGCTGGCCAGAATTTCCGCCGGGCCAGCCGTTCCGTTGCCAATCAGGACGGTCACCGGATCAGTCCAAACCACTTTCGATGGATCGGCAGACGAAACGACAGCTGTCACAACCTGGCCCTTCAGAGTGGTGATCGTACCCGACGAAAGGAAAAGCTGCGCAGTGGAAATTCCCTCGGCATCGCTTCCGGAAGCGCAATCGCGCAGGTCGATAATCAGCTTGTGCGCGCCCTGATTTTTCAACTGATTCAGTGCGTCGCGAATTTCGGCGGTTGAGCCATCGGTGAATTCCGCGACGTGGAGATAGCCGATGTCGCCTTGCAATTTGTTTTCGATCGGTTTCGGGTCGGGAATCTTCGCCAGGGTTATGGTCACGTCCTGCGGCTCCGTCTTGCCGCGGCGGATTACGGACATAGTGACGGTGGTGCCCGGATCGCCGCTCAGCAGCACCTGCGCCTGGTCCACGCCCATTTGGCCCGTGGTGAAACCGGCGATTTTCTCGATCACATCCCCCAGCCCCAGTCCGGCTTTCGCGCCCGGGCTATCCGGCAGAGCCGCAATCACGCTGATGTAGCCGAACCGCTTGGTGAGGGCCAGTCCGGCGCCGGCCTTGGCGCCTTTCTCGCTGCGTTCCTTATAGTCTTTGAATTCGAGCGGGCTCATGTAGCTGGATTCGGGATCGAGCGAATCGACCAAACCGTGAAGCGAGCCATTGGTGACGGATTTCATGTTTGGCTCGTCGACGTAGTCGCGCTGGATGTGTTCGAGCACTTCGCTATAGACGGTGAGCGCGCGAAAAGCCTTTTCGTCCGACGACCGGCCCATTACATAGCCCATCGCCACGTAGGCCAGCACCAAAATGGACAGCACGACTACGAATTTCTTCAACAAAGGGCTCATGCCATTTTCCTTTTCCCCGCCCGATACAGACCGGTTTGCGGCCCGTCGAACTTTCGATGCGTCCGCCGAGCCACAGGAAGCTTCATTATAGCATCGGCGCGCAGGATTCGGCGGGGTTGGAACGCGGTACGGGCGTCGCGAGGGGAGTTTCGATTAGAACGCATCGCTGGTGAATGTTTTCTATGACTTAGGCCTGATTCTAATCGAAAGACAGTTTCGATTAGAAATGCCTGTGACGCACGGTTTGTGGCGGCCGCCGCTATTTGTTGCGTCACTGTGCCTGTCCTTTCCGGCGCCGCTTACCGACACACGAGCCGCGTGCGCTGCTGGATGCATTTCACGCGTTGTCCGCGCCCAGCAGCTTCAGCGCGAACAACAAAAACAATCCAAGTTAGCGTGACCTGAACTTGCTGTCAATTGTGAAAACTACGTAGAAAGATGTGCGTTTGAAGAGGCCAAGCGGGAAGGCAAGGCTAACGACCGGGCGCCGGACTTCTTTCAGGTGTTTGCTATCTCGCGCTTACTCATGGCGGAG
Organism: Candidatus Acidiferrales bacterium; assembly: GCA_030037435.1. Lineage (GTDB taxonomy): Bacteria > Acidobacteriota > Terriglobia > Acidiferrales > UBA7541 > Palsa-295. The sequence continues at coordinate 4,387 of JASHRI010000481.1, forward strand.
GGCAACCATGGGA
>JASHRI010000482.1 GCA_030037435.1 Candidatus Acidiferrales bacterium
GGGGGAGGATTGGTGACACTCGAGAAAGTTCGCGTGATTTTGTATCGGTCGAGCAAATAGAAACTCAAAGAAAAAATGGAGCGCCGCGATTTTGTCGCGCTGCGCCCCATTTCCCAGTGCCGGGTCGATTAGAGATGGCGATTAGCGATGTCCCCCACCGCCGTGAAAGCCACCACCACCGAAACCACCGCCTCCGTGGAAGCCGCCGCTAGAGCCGCGTCCAGCGGAGAAAGCGTGCATGCCACCGACGTGAGATCCGCCGCCACGCATGCCTGGCGTGTAGTGAGGGCCGGGGCCCCAAGTGCGGTAATCATGGCTGAAATGGCGGTAATAACCTCCACCGTAGCCGTAGAACGGAGCATAGGCGACGTAGGCCGGTGAATAGAATCCCCAGCCGAACGGGCTGTAGAAGATCCCGTCGCCGGGAATAAACGTGTAGCAGCTAAACCACGGATCCCAATACCAGCCGAAGCCCCAGCCGGGATAGCCGAAGCCGGGGCCGTACCAGCCCGCGCTATAGACCGAAGCGGCGTTCACATTGGCTTCGGCTTCATACGCCGACCGCAGGCTGCTCCACTGATACAGGTTGTCGTTGGCCTCGTAAGCCTTTTCGTCGAACTTGCGAGCCGTCAGCGCCCCGCTGGTGGCATTCAGATCAACCTCGCGTCCTCCCTTCACTTTCACTTTGCCGGTGTCGCCGGTCACCTCGGCTTGCCCTTTCAGGACGCGGACCTGGCCCTGATCGGCGTTGAAATCGTAGAGGCCGGTCTTGACCAAACGCGTTGTGGCGTTGTCCTCGGTGATCTGCAGATCGTTCTGCGGGTGAATTTCAGCCACTTCGACGGTCGCCTCGCCGCGATCGAGACGGACATTCGTGTCGGTGATACTGGGCGAAAGCATGGTCACGGCGCTTTGATTTCCAACACGCAAGAAGACTCCGGGCGTGAGCAGTACTTCCGCCTTTCCGTCGGCCGTGGTGAGCGATTGGCCGTTTTCGAGCGTGGTAGAACCAATCGACTTTTCGTTCAGGTTCTGCGAGCCGATCGAAACACTGCCCTCGATATAATTTACGGTACCGGGCACCGCAGTCTGGCGCGATGGTACGTCCCCCCATGCGGGCATAACCGCCATGGCTGCGAGCAAAACACCCCCTATTATAAATTTGATCGCTGGGTGACTCATCTTCTCCACCTCCATACATTAGACGTTTCGGCCGACCTTGCCGCTTCTGCCGCATGTATTTGAAAACAGGGCAGATAGACTAGCGTCGGCGGCAACGCCGCTATTGGCATGGAAGCTAAGGACATAGCGCTTCGAAGAAGCTTGCAGAGCTGGGTGAGGCGTGCTAGGTTAAGCGAACAAAAAGCGAATAACATCGGCCAGCGGGATTCGGACTTCGCGCGGGGAGGAAGGAAACATGGCGGCATCGTCGCAAGGATTGGCTACGCGAGCCACGAGCACGCTCGACCTCGTGCGGGAAGCTCTGGGCGCACTAGCGGCTCGATATCAACTAGACGAAGTGCTCACCGCCATTCGCCATCTGCCAGCGCGCGAGGCGAAGTATCGGTCCATGCCGGCGTGGGTTCGGCCCGAGCTTGCCGAGGCATACCGTGCCAAGGGGGTCGAAAAGCTCTATTCGCATCAGGCCGAGGCAACGGAATTGGCGCGCGCGGGCAAGGATTTTGTGGTGGTGACGCCGACCGCGTCCGGCAAAACGCTTTGCTACAACCTGCCAGTCCTGAGCATGGTGCTCGAAAATCTCGATACGCGCGCGCTGTACCTCTTCCCCACCAAGGCGCTCGCCCAGGATCAGTTGGCGGAACTGCACGACCTGGCCACGCGGCTCGACGATCGATTCGGCGTGTTCACGTACGATGGCGATACGCCGAGCGATGCGAGAAAAGCGATCCGCGAGCGGGGTCATGTGATCCTGACGAACCCCGACATGCTGCATACGGGGATTTTGCCGCACCACACGAAGTGGATGCGCCTGTTCGAGAACTTGCGCTACATCGTGCTGGATGAATTGCACACCTATCGCGGCGTTTTCGGCAGCCATTTGACGAACGTGCTGCGGCGGTTGCGACGGATCGCGGAATTTTATGGTTCGCGGCCGCAGTTTATTTGCTGCTCGGCCACGATCGCCAATCCAGGCGAACTTGCAAGCCAGTTAATCGAACGGCCGATCAGCACGGTGGACGAAAATGGCGCTCCGGCCGCGGAGAAACTGTTCGTGTTCTACAACCCGCCGATGGTGAATCGCAACCTGGGCATCCGGCGCAGCTACTTGAACGAGACAACGCGCGTGGCGAAGGAACTGCTGTCTCGAAAGCTGCAGACCATCGTGTTTGCAAACAGCCGGCTGCACACCGAAGTGCTGCTGACCTATCTGCAACAGGCGAATCCGCCGCAGCCGGGCGGGTCGCAGCCGATTCGCGGATATCGCGGCGGATATCTACCCGGCGAGCGACGCGAAATCGAGCGCGGCTTGCGCGAGGGGCGCGTGCGCGGAGTGGTGGCGACGAACGCGCTGGAACTTGGACTCGACATCGGATCGCTGGATGCGTGCGTGATGGCTGGGTATGCGGGGTCGATTGCCTCCACTTGGCAGCGAGCGGGACGCGCGGGACGGCGCAGTGGAACATCGTGCGCGGTGCTGGTGGCTTCGTCGGCGCCACTCGATCAATTCATCGTCCAGCATCCGGACTATTTCTTCGAGCGGACTCCGGAGCATGCCTACATCCAGCCCGACAATCTCGAAATCCTGGTGAATCACCTGAAATGCGCGGCATTCGAGCTGCCGATTGCGCCGGAGGATCGATTTGGCGGCGTAGACGTCCAGGAATTATGCGCAAGATTGGCCGAGGTGGGATATCTGCACTTGAGCGGTGGCAACTGGCACTGGGCGCAGGGAGCGTATCCGGCGGATACCGTGAGCCTGCGATCGGTGACCTCTGACAATTTCGTGATTATCAATACAAATGGCGACGATCAGGGCGCGCCGGAAGTGATCGGCGAGGTGGATTTTTCCTCGGCGCTGACGACCGTGCATCCGAAGGCGATTTATCTGCACCAGGGGCAGCAGTATCACGTGGAACGAATGGATTTCGAGCAGCGAAAGGCTTACGTGAAGCCTGTGGACGTGGATTACTACACGGACGCCATCCGCTACACGCAAGTGCGAGTGCTGGAGATCGCCGACGAACAGCGAATCGCTGGACCGGCGGCACGCGCCCACGGCGACGTGCTGACACGATCGCAGGTAATCGGGTTCAAGAAGATCAAATTTTTCACCAACGAAAATGTGGGCGACGGAAAGCTGGAGCTGCCAGAAAACGAGATGCACACCACGGCTTTCTGGATCACGCTCGAGCGCGCGTTGCTTGAAAGCCTGCCGTTTGCCCTTTCCGAACGGCAGAGCGGAATTTTCGGACTGCTATACGCGCTGGAGTCGATGGCTGCCTTGTTGCTGATGTGCGACCGGCGGGATCTGGGCACGGCGTTCGGAGAGCGTCCACCGGGCGCTGGAATAGAGACGGAGTGGCAGCCGACGCCTGCAACGCCGCGCGAGGCCGCGGAGATGAAAGAGTTTTTCGAGCCGAATCTCTATTTGTACGACGCATATCCCGGCGGTATCGGATTCAGCGAGCCGCTCTATCGCGTTCACGATTTACTGCTGCGGCGGACACGCGAACTGATTGCCTCGTGCCCGTGCGAAAACGGGTGCCCATCGTGCGTAGGACCCGCGGGAGAGAAGAGCGAGAGAACCAAGGAAGCCGCGCTGGCGATTCTCGAGCGACTGAGCGACCCGAATGAAGCGATGGCGGCAGAATGAGCCAGGCATACGATCCATTTTCGCGCTTGACGGCGCTAAAGCCGGTGCGGCGCCGCGTTGCGGTTCAGCGGCTCGAAGAAGACACGCCTGGCTTGAGGCCCGACGTGCCCGCCGGTGCGGCGCGGCTAGCCGAAATTTTAGGCGCAACGGCGCGAAGCAATCGATTCGGGGAATATCTGGCGCTGCGGCGATGGTTTTCGGAGGTGATCGATGGCGGTTCTGAAAGCGCCGCGCCAGAAGGAATGTTCGATCCGGCGGCGCTGCGATTGATTGCGCCGGAAGCACCCAAGGAAGCAGCAGATCCGCAACAGTGGCTTTTTCTGGACACGGAGACGACCGGCATTTCCGGGGGAACGGGGACATATCCATTCCTGGTAGGCATCGCCTGGTGGGACGCAGGCGGACTGGAAGTCGAACAATTTTTCATGCGCGAGCACAGCGAGGAGCATTCGCTGCTGGTGGCGCTAGCGGAGCGCATGGCCGAGCGGCGCGTACTGGTGACATTCAACGGGAAATCATTCGACTGGCCGCTGCTGGAAACGCGCTACCGAATGACGCGAACCGTCCGGCCGCCCGTGCCGCGCGCGCATCTCGATTTTCTGCATCCGGCACGAAATCTGTGGCGGCAACGGCTGGGATCGGCGAGACTGCCGGAACTTGAACGACACGTGCTGGGGTGGAATCGCGGTCCGGACATGATGTCGGAGCTGATTCCGTCGATTTATTTCGATTTTGTGCGCGGCGGACCGCCGGAGCCGCTGGTTCCGATTTTTCAGCACAACCAAATGGACCTGCGAGGGCTTGCGGCGCTTGCCAGCCGGGTGCTTTCGGCCGTGGGTAGCACAGCCGCGGAGGGGTGCGACGCGCTCGAAATTTTCGGCGTCTCGCGAATCTGCGAGCGGCGAGGAGAAGCAGTTCGCGCGCGAACGCTTTACGAGCGGTCCATCGCCGCCGAGCTGCCGCCGGAAACGGATCGAGCGGCGCGCAGAGCACTGGCGCGGCTGATTCAACGCGAGGGCGATTTCGCGCGGGCCATCGATTTGTGGCAGGGCATTCTAGGAAACACTCGCGAAGGATTCGAAGCCTACGAGCAATTGGCGATTCATTACGAACACCGCGTGAAAGAGCCGCATCGCGCGGCGACCCTAACGAAAAAAGCTCTTACGGAGTTGCGCAAAGCGCACCGGCTAGGTTTGGTGGCTCCGGCCGCTTACCGCCAACAGAAACAACGATTCGAGAAGCGGCTGGCTCGGCTGGAGCGCAAGGCCGGAAGAACGCTGCTGGACGCGATGGCTGCCGGTTCGGTCGGACTGGCCGATTGAGATAAATCGAAGGAATCGCCGGTGACCGCTGATGAATCTAATCCGGAAAGTTCTTGGAGGTAAATTCAATGGCCGAATCGGATAGCCTTGCGACGCAAACAGCGAGAGCCTCGCAGCCGGAGACGAAAATCGTGGCGCATGTGACGGACACCTATCTTCGCGACCAACTGGAGAAACGGCGCAACGCACTGCAGGCAGCCATCTCCGCAATTCCACCTACGGACGCGCCTGCGACGGCCGCTCTGGCGGAGCTTCTGCAAGAAGTGAATTCCGCCGTGCAGCGCATGGACCAAGGAACATACGGAATCTGCGACGCATGCCACGACACGATCGAGAAGGACCGGCTCATTGCCGATCCGCTGGTGAGGCTGTGTCTGGATCATTTGACGAGCGCCGAACAGCGCGCGCTCGAGCGCGACCTGGAACTCGCGTCGCGAGTTCAGCGCGGGCTGTTGCCGCACCCGGACGCGCGGTCTGGCGACTGGCGCATCCATTATCAATACAGACCTGCGGGAATCGTGAGCGGCGACTATTGCGACTTGATCTTCCCGGCCAACGGCGACGGCGATGTGATTTTCCTTCTCGGTGATGTGTCCGGCAAAGGAGTGGCGGCTTCGCTGCTGATGACGCACCTTCACGCGATGTTTCGGACCCTTTCAAGCGTCGGCCTGGAACTCGGCCGATTGCTCGAGATGGCTAACCGGTTGTTCTGCGACAGCACGATCGCGGGACAATTCGCAACGCTGGTTTGCGGGCGGGCCGGGCGAGCGGGGGAAATCGAGATCTCAAGCGCCGGACACCTACCTGCCCTGCTGATATCGCGACAAGGAGTGGAAGAAATCGGTTCCACGGGACTGCCGCTCGGAATGTTTTCGAGCAGCCGGTACACAGTGCGGAAGGCCTACCTGGAGCCGGGCGACAGCCTGCTCCTCTTCACCGACGGCGTTTCAGAAGCGACCGCCTCTTCTGGCAAGGAGTATGGCATACGCAACCTATCGCTCGCGGCAGCGCAGCGGCGTGGCTTGGCACCGAAGGAGTTCGTCGCTGCGAGCCTCGAAGACGTCGAGCGCTACTCTTCGGGGACGAGACAGGCCGACGACCAAACTCTGATGCTGATTCAGAGGGCCGATTCGAGTTCCACTTCTTTCAACGACTAATCGCGGGCCAGCGGCCGTTCAATTCCAATGTGGGTGCCGCGAAGCTGAAACACGTGCGCCGCGCCGCGCAGCGGTGAAGCCTGCAGAAGGCGCTGCAATTCGGGAAGCGTGTAAGCCGCGCGAACGGAATCGCGATAGAGCTCCAGCATTTTCCCCGAGTAGTGGCGGCCGTGCCAGCGCACATGCCAGCGATATGCCAAGCTGCTGGGACGGCGGAGATCGCGAAGCAGAACGGCGCCACGCGGCTTAACAACGCGCGAGATTTCCCCGAGCAGTTTTTCCGGTTCGGCAAAATGGTGCAGCACCGAATTGCACCAAACGAAATCAAAAGTCGAGTCGGGAAATGGAAGGGCGTTGCCGTCCGCAACTTGAAAGTCAACGCGCCCGGCGAGTTCGCTGGCTTTTGCCAGTTGCGCGGCTGCCTCGGCAATCATTCCTGACGAGCGATCCACCGCTGCAAATTTCCAGCGCGTTAGGCGCCGGGCGAGCTTGAGGACCATCTGTCCAGGACCCGTGCCGATATCGAGCGCGCGGCCCCGTTCGCGTCTCCGGACGAGACGGATCGCATGGGCGACGAAGGTATCGTCGATCTGATCGAGATAGGCCTGCGCAGCAGCAGACGAGTATGCCTGCACCTCGTCCGATTCATTCATCACCTCGGCTTCCGGGACGCGCTCTAGTTCGAAGATGGGCATGCGAGATGTCGTGCGTGTCTTAGCGAATAGCTAAGGCAACCGTGCTGGCGCGGCTCGCCGCGTTGAACGCTGGAAGCTGTACGGGCACTTCAGCAGTGTCGTTCTTAATCGGAACTGGTGCAGGCGTCCAACCCATCGCGTGTTCGATCGCGTCGTAAGTGGCACGGGTTGTACCCTCGACGGAGAGACATTTTTCGGAGACGCAGTGCAGGAAAACGTCGCCGGTTGAAGTTTCGAACTGCAGGAAATTCGGCTGGCGATAAACAGCCGTGTGGTCCTTGTATTTCACCTCGAGAGCTTCGGTGTACTCGTCCATGAAATGATTGGCGTCGTCGGTGTTGTCGAGAACCAGATAGAAAACAAGGGGCGTTTGTTTCGTCTTCGCATCCTCGAACACGGCGTAGCGATCGCCGGCCCATGCGGGAGACAATGCGGCGGCCTGCTGCGGATCCAAAAATTGTTTCAGGAGCTCGTGCAAACCAAATTCGCCCATTACATTCTCTTCGAGCAACCTCCACTCGGCAGGAACAAGTCCGTTCCAGGCCGGTAATGCGGTGGGGACGGGCTTGACACCTTTCAGATACAGCTCGGGATGCATGATTTGCTGCGTCGAAACAGGCGGATTCTGAAAGACCAGCTTCAGATCTACCCATCCAGTGTGCGCCTTCAGAAATTGTTGCGAAAACGTAGTACCCGCAAGGTAAGGAAACAGTAGAGAGTCGCGGATATAAAGAGGCGCGTTCGAGAGCTCGGGATCCTGGTCCATTTGCGATACAGCACCGGCGCGCATCAGCATGCTCAGATCGGGCAGGTCGCGGACGCTGGTGTGATCGTCGCGCAGCGTATAGTCGACCATAGCGGCAAGAGCGCTGCCTTCGCTGACGGCTTGGCGGGCAGACTCCGCGTCGTCGTTGGGACGGGCGGCTTTGATCCAGTGGTCGACATCGAAGTACTGGTCTTCGAGCGCGTGGGTGAGCTCGTGGGACATCACCTCACGCTGCTGGTCGGCGGGAATCCAGTCCGCGATGTAAAACTCCTTGGCCTTTGGATCGTACAGGCCTGCGACCTGGTCGGTGAGCAAATCGATCATAAAGGAATCGAGAGGGAAATCTTTCGGAATCAGCCCAAAGGCTTTGAGGGATTGTTCATCCGCGTAACGCTGGGCATCGTCGCGATCTTCTTTCTCTTCCTGTATCAGATAGGCGCGAATCTCAGCCTTGGAACGAAGGCTCTTTTTGAGCGGCTGCTTTACCGGAAGATCCAGAATCTTGCTCATTTGCGCGAGCACCTCGTCGGCAGCGGCGAGAAATTCGGCATTGGTGGATGCTGGTGATTCGGTCTTCGGCGGTGCAGTCGCCGTCGCTGACGGCACCGGAGCAGCCGATTGCGGTGAAGGCACTGATTGCTGGGCCGTGGCGATGCCAGCCAACGCCAACACGGCGATCGCGGCTACTGTGACGCCGAACTGTCGTCTCATTCCTGGCCTCCCACGACTTCGATGACACGAACAGGATAGCAGGTTTCTTGCAGGGTTCTCGATTGAGCGCTGGCTGGAATTATCGCGGAGCAAAGGCGAGCAGCACGTTCCCGGGAAGGCCATAAATCGAGCCATAACCGGCATTGACGAAGACCATGCCACCTGCCACTGCGGGCCCTCCACCGTCGACTGCGCCGCCGCGGGCCGGGAGCTTATTGACAGTGTCGAAATCGCGGACGGTATCGAAATCCCACAGCACTTTGCCGTCGGCGCTCGAGTAGGCGAGAACGTGGCCGTCATCGGAGCCGGAGAAAATCACGCCCGGAATGGCGGTGACCGCGGCAGATTGAGCAGGGCTGCACCGCGAAATGGTGCATTCGCCGGTGGGCGGCTTAACGGCCCAGAGCTGGTGGCCGTCGCCGAGGCGAATCGCAAAGAGGCCGCCTCCGGACTTTGGATCGGGTGTGAGGCCCTCGGATCCTCCCGTCATGCCGAAATCGGAGAGCGCTACGTAAGCGGTCTGATCATCCGCAGCCGGTCCCCATTGAACCCCGCCCAGCGGGCCGCCATGGCCGATGCGCGTTTGCCAAAGAATTTCACCGCGCTTATCGGGGTCGAGACCCCAGACGACACCGGATTTTTGGCCGACCAACAAGACGCGCTGGCCATTTGAAAGTTTGCGCAGAATGGGAGACGCCGCAAAGTCCGAATCGGGGCCTTGTTTCGCAGGGCAGTTGCTGCGATCGTCGCGATAGCAACTGACGTTGTAAGTGTCGCCGGAAGTTAGCTGGCGCGACCAGACGATTTTTCCTGTGCGCAGATCAATCGCCAGAATGGCGTCGCTCAACGGCGTCTGCGGATCCGAATAATTATTTCCAGCGCCGATGTAGAGAAGCTGTCGCTCGGCGTCGACGGTAGGCGACGACCACAAGCCCGCGCCTGAAGGACCCCAGAGTTGCGTGCCGGCTTTATTCTTCGTAGTCGGTTTCGCAGGCTCAGAGACCGTATAGGTTCGCCACAATTCTTTCCCGGTGGCCGCGTCGAGGGCCGCCAGGATTCCGCGGAAAGTGCAGCATGGATAGCTTGGAGTCGCAGCCATCCACTCTTCGCGGGACGACACAGGAACGTAGAGTCGCCCCTGGTAGAGACGCGGCGTGCCGGTGATTCGAGCGTATGGATGGTCGCTGACTTTCTTCTTCCAGACCAACTTGCCAGTGAGGGCGTTTATGGCGTAGACGTTGGCTCGAAGATCGCCGAAGTAAGCGAGGCGATTCGGGCCGGATCCGATGACGATGGCCGTGCGGACGCCTGCGTCGGCATGAAAAGTCCAGTAGGCGCAGCCCTTCGCGGCATCGAGCGAATAGACTCCGCCGAGTGGATCGCCAACGAACACGCGCTGACCCGCCACGGTCGGCTGAGAGTAAGACGTAAATCCACCCGGAATTCCGAAGGCCCATTTCAACTTGAGGTTTGGAACTTGTTCGGCGGTGAGGCCCGCATCGGCGGCCAGCTGGAAACGGCTGTTAGCAAGGTCCACGCCCCAGCCGTTCCACTGAGGCCCGGAAAAACCCGGCATGACGGTAATCGGGCACGATGGAGCAGCGGGTGCCGCGGCTGCTGAGTGTCTATAAGGTTTCCCAGTTAGGTATTCGGCCACGGCAATGCGCTGAGCGGGCGTGAGGTCGGCGCCTTGCACGTGCATTGTGCCCGACCTGAGCATGTAGACGATGTAGTCTGGATCAGCGTCTTTCAGAACATAGTGGTTGAGATAGGGCGGGCCACCGGCTTCATGGCACGAGGCGCAACGGGCGGCATAAATGACGCCGCCATTCACTGGCGCCGCCGCAGTCGCAGATGTCGTTCCGCCCGGCGGGGCAGCGTTCGCGAGAGAAAGCACGTAGGCTGTGAGATCGGCAATCTGCCGTGAGTTGTAGGTATCCTTGAATGCCGGCATGGAGGTGCCGGTCTTTCCGTTTGCAATGACGCTCGCAGCTTTGCTAGCGGTGAGACCGAGATTACGAAGCGCGGGCGCACCCGCTCCCTGCCCTGCGGCGCCGTGGCACGCGGCGCAGGACGTGGCGAACAATCTCTGGCCCGCGGACCTGTCTTGCGCGGCCGTTTCCGCAGATGACGTCTGCTGGCGCGCATTCGCACGGAGCGCCGGGGCAGCGATCAGGACAGCCCAGACCAGCGCCAAAACGCACGACGGCATCGATCCCAAAAGGCGCGATGAGGTGTTGCTCGCGCAGGATTTGCCAATCAACTTATTTTGAGACTTCACTTTCATCTTTCGACCACGTGAGCCGGATCACAGCCTGATGCAACGAGCATAGGCAATCGCACAGCTACTATATTCAATCGGATGAACGGCGCAAGATCGTTGTGGATGGCGGGGACCTTTAAAATCGTTCAGCGCTTCGACGCGCTTGGCACCGGCGCGGCCAATGCGTTTTGCACGGCCGTTGAAAATTCCTCGATTCGAAAAGGTTTGGCGACCACTTGGCAGCCAGGCTTGCGTGGAAATTGCGAAGGATCGTTGTCGGCCGCGCCCGATGCCGTAAAAACGATCCGGCTCGCCAGCTCGGGTCGATTTTCCTCGATCCACCGGCAGAATCCGTCCCGCGAAACTTCCCCCGGCGTGTTCATATCGTAGACGATCCCGTCGATCTGTTCGCGCTTCAGAATCGCAATCGCCTCGGCGGAGCTGCGCGCGAGCCACACCGAGGCCCCAGCCGCAAGTAAGACTTCTTCTTCCAATTGCAGCACGGTCTCTTCCGAGTCCACCAGCAGCACTTTTCCGGTGGTCTTTGGCGTGGTGGCGGCATTCTTTTCTCGCGGCGATTCGGGGCTCACGACGAGGAGCGGCAGAGTGACGGTAAAAACGGCTCCACGCGGCGGTGCATTCCGAACTTCGATTTCGCCGCCGTGCTCCTTGATGATGCCGTAGCAAATGCTGAGCCCCAGGCCAGTTCCCTTGCCAACGGGTTTCGTGGTGTAGAACGGATCGAAAATCCTGTGCGGATTTTGAACGCCCGGGCCACTATCGGCGATCTCGACACGCACCCGGTGACCATCCGATCCCGTACGAATCCAGATCTCTCCCGGCTCTCCCTTTTCCTGGATGGCGTCTACCGCATTGTTGATGATGTTAAGAAACACCTGTTGGAGTTGCTGAAAATCCGCTCCGGTCGCAGGCACGCGCGTGTCGAATTCCCGGTGGACGCGAATCTTGCTGACCTTCAGATCGTATTCACGCAGGACAAGCGTATCCTCGAGGATCTGATGAATCTGCACAGAAGCACGCTGAGGCTTGTGCTGCCGGGCAAAACTGAGCAAGCTCTGCACGATGTGATGGGTACGTTGCGCCTGCTTGTGCAGCTTCGCCAGATAATCCAGGCCGCGCGGTCCGGCCAGTTCCTCGGACTTCAGGAGCTGGCTGTAGCCGAGAATCGCGGTGAGCGGATTATTGAGTTCGTGAGCCACGCCCGAGATCAGTTGTCCGACGGCGGCCATTTTTTCGCTTTGCAAAAGCTGGGCCTGTGTGTGGCGCAGGCTTTCATATGCCTCACGAGTTTTCTCAAGCAGCAACGATTTGTCGATTGCCGTCGCAATCTGATTGCCGACGGCGGACAGCAAATTCAGCTCCGCCGTAGAAAACTGCCTCATCTCGCGACAGCCCACGATCAGAAGGCCCATGACGTGGTCCTTGGACCACAGCACGACAACCTGGGAGACCTGCACCCCTTCGCTGCGATGCAGCTCGCGCAACGCGTCCGGCAGGGCCGTACCGGCGCCCGAAAGAAGTGTCGCGTGGACACGGCGGATTTGGTCGAGCAGAGAGGGAGCCAGCCCGACTGGACCCATCCGGCGTGAATATTCGGAGCGGTATCCGATGTTGGCGGCCCGCGTCAAGATCCGCCGGTTCTCGTCCAGGAAATAGACCGACCCGGTATCCAGCGCGAAGAGTTCGGTGACCTTAAGAAGCGCGGCCTTCAGGCCCTCCAGTACAGCATGATGCTGGCCGAGGAGTTCGGCGATCGCATTCAGCGCCAACAATTCCTGGTTGCGCCGGCGGATATCCATCTCGGCCTGCTTCAGCTCTGTGATGTCAAACACGAACCCCTGATAAGCCACAACTGCGCCGGAATCGTCCCTGGTGGCAAAGCTCGATTCGCGGGCCGTTCGGACCTCGCCGTCGCGCCGCCGGAATTGAAATTCAAAATCTGCCAAGCGGCCATATTCGTCCAGTAGCCGCGCGCGCCGGTCGCGGTCGATCGGATCGACGTACACGGGGAGCGGCGTCGCCACGGCGAGCATCTCTTCGGAATTGTCGTACCCCAGGATGCGCATGAACGCGTTGTTGAAGTCGACAAACCGTCCTTCGGGAGTGGAGATGAACACTCCCTCCTGCACATTCTCAAAGAGATTCCGGAATTTGTTCTCGGCCTGCCGCGAGCTGGTCAGATCCTTCAAAACGTGAATCGTCCCCAAACGCCCGCCCTTGGAGTCGTGGAAAGCGGAATTGCTCGCCAGGAAGTATCCGCCAAGCGAATCGTCTTTTTTCTCGGCTATTCCAGCCGCACCTTCGCAATATGGGCAGCGTGTCCAGACCGTATCGCGCTGCCGAAGCACTTCGCGGACGGTGCGCCCCATTAGGGCCGCGGGCTCCGTCTGCAAGCGACCCGCCAAGGCTCGATTGGCCCTCAGAATCCGCCCGTCGGGCGCGTGGACCAGAATCAAATCGTCTATCGAGTCGAACGTTTCCACCCATTGCCGCTGCGAAGCAGAAGCGCTCTCCATCAGCGCCATGTTTTGAACGGTCAGGCCAAGCAGGTTCGCAATATTAGTGAGAAAATTTTCTTCCTCCGCCTCAAAATTGCGCGGCTCGATCGACCCGATCGCTAACAAGCCAAGTGGTTCCTCTTTTCCGGGCAGTCGAACCAGGGCGATCGTCGTCAGCCTTTCCGAATCCATCCAGCGTCGCAACGTTGGATCTTCGGACGTCATATGCGCGAGGGTTAATTTTTCCTGGCCAAGCACCTGCTGCACAAGCGGGTCTGAGGGAAGTATTCGGCTGCAGGAAGTTCGGTAGGACTCTGCGAAGCCGACCAATGCCCCCACCGCCAGCGCCCCCGGGCGCGCCGGATCGTCCAACAGCAGCACAAGGCCGTGGCTCACTCCCAGGCTCTCGACCAACTTTGCCAATATGCCCTGGAGCGCTTCGTGGACCCGAAGCGATTGCATGCCTTCCGCCGTGATCAGCGCCAACCGTCGCAGCTTTTCGCTGATATCTTCGGTTCGTGCACGGCTGGCTTCGAGGACCAGCACCGCCATCGCTACGCCCATTCCGATCCCAAACAGGCTGTGCAGCGAAACCCGCAGCAGCCCGGCGACCTGACCCGACCAGTCCGGGCGGTCCAGGCCGTGCAGCCCCCGCAACATGAGGGCAGCGGCGAGCAGGGGCCACCCAGCGCCGCGGTGCTTTCCACGCGATCGCCATAGAAACCACCCTGCTAGCAGGTAAAGGAAACAAACGCTAAGCGAATCGGCCCATATCTGGCTTCGCTCTAGCCGCGGCTCAAGGCCCAGCGCTGCGATTCCGCTGGCCACAATCGCGCCGAGCGGCAGCAGATACTTAAGCAAACGCCGCCTTCCGGTGCATTCCAGGACCGCGGCAAAGAACAACGCCGCAGCTATAGGGGAAAGTACCGTGCTGAAGGCCTCGCTATTCCCGCCACGCACGAGAGACACCAGCCGGGCGATTTCGGCACCGACGTAAACCGCCCACGCCGCCAGCCAATATCGAAAGAAGCGCGATGGGAAGCCGGGCAACAGAAGCCAGTACAGAACCAGCAAGAGGAAGGCGGCCGAGGCTTCCATAAAAGCTACGGCCAGAAAACCCGAATTGGACAAGAGGCTCACAGAGTCAGCAATTCCTGTCGCGGCGACACAAGCCCACCTGGTTGCAGGTCCAACTGAAAAAATCGGAGATATCAGGGAGCCATTACGAAAACTAGCACACGGTTGCAAGATACGGCAACAAAGCCTCCGCACGCCTGTGCCGTGGCTTATAATGGGCCTTCCACGGAGCGACGATGGAAAACGAGAAGATTCTCGTTGTAGACGACGAAGAAGCGATTCGAGAGGTTGTTTGCACCCTGCTGGAGGCACAAGGTTATCGGTGCACGCCGTGCGTGAACGGGCGCGCCGGGCTGGAAGCCTTCCGGAAGGACGCCTACGACCTAGTCCTCAGCGATATCGTGATGCCCGAAATGGATGGGTTGAAGCTGCTGGCTGAATTGCGTGCGGCCGATCCGGACGTACCGGTGATTATGGTCACGGCCATGCACGACATTTCCATCGCCCTCGAGGCAATCCGCGCCGGCGCTTACGACTACATCCTCAAGCCCTTCGAAAAAGATCAGCTCTACTTGAGCGTGCGGCGGGCCCTGGAGCATCGCCAGTTGGTGATCGAAAACCGCACCTACCAGAGCGATTTGGAACAGCTCGTGGCCGAGCGCACTCAGCAGCTCTCGATCGCCCTGCAGGATTTGGAACAATCGTACGACTACACGCTGGAAGCCCTGGGAGGCGCTCTTGACGCCAAAGACGCGGAAACCGAGGGCCACTGCCAGCGCGTGACCGCCTTTACGATTACGATCGCCAAGGCGATGAAAGTGGACAAGGGCCTATTGCGGCAAATTGCCCGCGGCGCATTCCTCCACGATATTGGCAAAATGGGCGTTCCCGACCATATACTCCGCAAACCGGGGCCTTTGACCATTGAGGAGCGCGACATCATGCGCCGCCATTGCGAGATCGGCTATTCGGTGCTGGAGAGAATCCCGTTTCTGCGCGAAGCGGCCGACATCGTTCTCTCGCACCAGGAGTTCTACGATGGGACGGGCTACCCTCGAGGGCTGCGCGGCGAGCAAATCCCTCTGGGCGCCCGGATATTCGCCGTTGCCGACACGCTCGACGCGATGATTTCCGACCGCCCGTACCGCAAGGCACTGCCAATTTCCGCCGCTCGCGAAGAGATCAAGCGTTTCGCGGGCACGCAGTTTGATCCCCGCGTGGTTGAGGTATTTCTCGCGCAACCTGAAAAACTTTGGCGCGAACTCCACGAAAAGATTGGCGATCCCTTCCGGCTGGCTCAGCTCGAGCGCGTTTAACGCCTAACTCCACTCAAGCGATCTCCACAAAAAAACGGGCCTCAAGTTGCGAGGCCCGCGGTCAGATTGTTTCCTTCGCGTTGCTAGAATCTAAAGATCAAAGCGAACTGCATTTCGCGAGGATCTCCCACTGTGGACGAAATTACGCCAAAAGCGAGAGGGTTCGCGAAACCATTGCTTGGCAAAGCAAAGTTCGGATGGTTAAACGCGTTGTATGCTTCCGCTCGGAACTGCAGGCTGTAACGTTCACTTCCGAGATCGAACTTCTTGACCAGCGCCATGTCCCAATTCGAAAAATGTGGCCCGCGAAGGATGTTGCGATTGCCTAGCTGCTGGCCCGTGGGAAAGCTGAACGCTGCCGCCGCAGCCGTCTGATTGGCAAACAGCGAGATGTTTCCCTGCGCATTCTTGTGGATGTTCTCGGCGACGGCCGCTCTGTCGCCATCGAAGATCCCGAGGGAGTCATCGAACGTGGTAGTTACCTGGGATCCGGTGAAGGCATTAAATGGAAATCCCGTGTGCCAGGTTGTGAGGTCCGAGAATTCCCAGCCACCGATTGCCTCGTCAACCCACTTCGAAGCGTTGCTTCCCCATCGCTGACCGCGTCCAAACGGCAGGGTATAGACCAAATCGCCAGTGATTTCATGCGTCAGATCGAATTCGGAGTTTCCGCGGCACGCCGCTCCGGTTCGTGCATCGCAATCGTCTGCAGGGGTCGTGCCCGCCTGATTCCCGACGTTGTCGGCAATCACCGAAATGTTGTCGAGGGAGTGCGAGAACGTGTAATTGAAGTCTCCCTGTAGATTGTGCGTGAAGCGCTTTTTCAGTGTAATCAGCAAGCCGTTGTAGCTCGACCAGCCTTTGTTCGTCAAATACAGGTCACCCAGAAATTGCGGTGCCATGCCAACGCCTGGAGCGAAGCCGAATGGCGCGCCAGTGAAAAAGTTCGTATCCATCGCCGTGACGATGTTGCCGAGTCCGCCGGTTATCAGAGTGTTTTGGAAGTTCGAGTAGATGAACGACGAGCAACCCGGTCCGCACACGTTCGGGTCCTCTAGAATTGGCTGATTTGTCTGGGTCGCCGCACCTGCCCGTGCTTCCGTTTCAAGGTTGCCAATCGCCTGGAATAGTGTCTGTCCATCCGCGGGAACGTTAAAATCTACCAGTTGATTCGCGTCGGCAAGTGCAATCAGCCGGTGCGCATAACGCCCCACCCAACCGATGTCTAGTTGGAGCGATCCCGGCAACTCGCGCTGCATGTCCGCCGTGTACGCCAGGGAATACGGCGTCTTGAAATTCGGATCGACGGTGTAGTTGTCGCTACCTTCCGCCACCCCGAAAGGCACGCCACCGGAGACGTTCGGAGTCAACGGATTAGAAAATGGAGGCGGGGTTGGCGGCGTCGTAGCTGTAACCGGAAGATTGTTGATCCCCGTGAACCTCGGATCGGCGGCTAGATCGGCTGCCCCACCCAACCCGCCGAATTCGGCGCCGCCCACGTTGCTGAACAAGAAGCTGTTCTGGTCCTGGATGAAGTTGACGGAATTCAGCGCCGTGTGATCGTAAATCACGGCCGCCCCGGTGCGAAACACGGTCTTGCGGTCTCCTAGTAAACCCGCCAGCGGACCGTGAGTGACCGACGGATTCCATGCAAACGCCAGCCGTGGAGCGAAGTTCAGCGGATCTTTATGGTAGAGAGAAGGCGCGTTCGGATTCGCCTTTCCGCCGAGTTGATAGGTCAAGAAAGGCGCGATGTCAAAGCCAGAGACGCCCGCCGCTCCGGCCGCCAACCGGGCGTCGAATTCGGCATTGAACGAGACCGTATTGACGCCTTCGAGTCCGTTGGTCTCATACGGGACAGAATCGTATTGGTAGCGCAAGCCGTACGTCATTGTCAGGCTCGGGGTGATTCGCCAAGTGTCCTGCGCGTAGAATTCGGATTCGTAGTAACGGTAGTCCACTCTGTGCGGCACACCGAGCGATAACGGCGTCCCGCTCTTGTCATATTCGAATACAGCTTCGTCCAACCACCACGATCCCAACATGCCCATGAACATGTTGTCCCAATCCGATGCCGCAACGCCTGCTGGATCAAGCGCGCCTTGCGGCAGGATATTGGCTGGTCTCAAGGTTGGGTCCAAAGTAGGAGTCAGCGGGTTCAGGCCGATACCGATGAAGTTGAAGTCATTCGTTTCCACGTCGCGACTACGAATCGGTCTGAACACTCCTCCAACGGCGATCGTGTGTGTACCATGCGTCTGCGACCAGTCGTCTCGGAAGGTCGGGACCGGAAGAATATGCGATTGTGTGCTCTGCCGGAGGTAGGGCGGGTCGAAGGCAGAGTTCATCCAAACAAACTGGAAATTCGTGCCATTGGGGTTAAACGGAACGCCGAAATTTGCCTGCGCTCGAGCTTCGCCATATTCGAACTGATTGATCGTACTGGGCGTAATCGTCCACGTATCACCAATCACCCAAGCCTTGCCGGTAAATGTGTCCACAGCCGAAATGGGATCACCCGCGAACTCTTCCGATGCCGAAATTCCCGTAACTGGGCTCGGATGATTGATTGTGTCCGCTTCGTTTGTGTTATCGAAATCGAAGCGCGTAAATATCTTGTGCTTGCTCGACAAGTTATAGTCAATGCGCGTCAAGTAGATGTTTTCGGACAAAGGAGCCGGAGCACTGAATCGGAACCCACCCGTGTTGACGCCGTCTCCCTGAGTCAAGTCATTAGCCGCGGGATAGCGGCCGGCAATGAAGCTCGTGAGCGCCGCGTCCGCGCCGATGCAAAGAGGATCAAGACCTTGAACGGTCTGCGAGCCGCATGCTCCAGCCGCAGGAAGCAAGCTGATGCATCCGGGAGTCGTATTTAGGCGGCTTGAAGCGTTGCATCCAGCACCGTTCTTGATGTAGTTGATTCCCGGAGTAGCTCCGCCACCGGCGCCACCAAGGGCATCGATATTTGCCAGTGGCACGATGCGAAGGACTGGCTCCTGTTCTGCGTCGCGGCGACCGTCATAATCGAAAAAGAAGAATAACTTGTCTTTCTTGATGGGGCCGCCCAGGTTCGCCCCAAACTGGTTGCGGACCAATTGCTCTCTGGGGATTGCGGGCGTGACAATTTTATTGAAGAATGTATTAGCTTCGGTGGCCGCCGTGCGATTCCACTCTTGCGCAGTGCCATGCCACTGATTCGTCCCGCTCCTCGTGGTGATGAAAGTTGTGGCGCCGCTACCCCGGCCCGTGTCCGAGACTGGATTCGCGACGTCGGTCTTGAATTCCTGAATGGCGTCAACCGGTATCGCCGTGGCCAGGGTAAACGCCTGACCGAGACCGAAGTCCGACTCGTCAATGCCATCCACGACGATATTGCTCTGATCCGTTCGGGCGCCCGTAACGGAGCCGCCGCGGCTGCCAAGTGGATCGTCCGGATCGGGCCCGGTCGGAATTGGAGTTACGCCCGGTTCCAGTTGCAGAAGTTGGGCGGGGTTATCGCGAAACTGGTTCGGAAGCTCCTCGACACTTTGCAAATCGAAGCTGTTGCCGATAGTGGCGTCACTCGTATCCAGCGTAACCGCGCCTTGCACCGTCACCTCGACCGTCTGGCTGAGCGATCCCAACTGCATCTGGGCGTTCTGCGTTGTCGACGTAGCCACGGGCAAGTAGACGTTGCCGATGACCAGGGTCTGGAAGCCGTCCTTCCGGATGGTCAAGCTGTAGCCCGGCCCAGGAGGCACCTCAACGATGCGGTAGCCGCCGTCGCCCGCTGTTTTTGCGTAATAGCTGGTTCCGGTGCGGGTGTCCGTCAGTTTGATGCTTGCCCCAGGTACAGCCGCGCCGGAGCTATCCGTCACCACGCCGTTGATGGACGCGACGTTTTGCGCCCTTGAAATCCCGGGAACGGCCAAAAGAAAGGCTACAAAAGCCAGTACCAGCTTCGCGTGTCGCATTCTATCCCCCCAGCCTGTTTGGAGGTGCCACGCCCCAATGGCACCACTTTCTCGACTTGGCTCAGACTTCCGCCTGCACCGCGCACTGCGCCTCTTGCAATTGGATCCCTCAGAATCAAGGCATTTGAAACGTTGGAGAGCAAGCACCGTACCAAAGATGGAGTGAACTCCTCTTAAGGACTAACCCCTTGAAATGCCAGAAGTATATGAACCTCCTGATCGAATTGACACGCCGAATTTTTCGCGTGTGTACGAAAAGTCATATAGGCAAACGCCTGAATGCAAAAGACCATAGCCTTCGCAGCGCGACAGCGATCCGTCGGCGAATTTCAGCGACATCGAGGTCAATGCATCCGCGATTTCGGCTTGGTGGTAATTCCGATCAGCGTTTGCATATAATTCCGGCAGCAGTACAAATCGAAGAGGAGGCCGTGCATGAAGCGAATAGTCCTAGCATCGGCCGGCTTGCTGACCTTGTTCCTGTTGGCGGGACAGCTCTACCCCGCCCCACAGCAACAACAGGAGACAATCGCGACGACGACTCTGAAAGTGGGAGACGTCGCCCCGGACTTCACCCTGCCGAGCGATCAGCAATCCGCGATCAAGCTGAGCGACTTCCGAGGCAAGAAGAACGTGATTCTTGCCTTTTACGTGCTGGCGTTTACCCCGGGTTGAACCAATGAACTAAAAGGCTATCAGGCTGACCTGCCAAAGATTGAATCAAGCGATTCGGTTGTTTTCGGAATCAGCACCGACAGTCCCCCGGCCAACGCAGCATTCGCAAAGCAAATCGGCGTTACCTTCCCCCTGCTCAGCGACATGAACCGCAAGGTTCTCACCGCCTACGGAATCCTTAAGAAATATCCGATGGGTGGCGACGACTATCAGTGGGCCCGCCGCACGACGTTCGTCGTGGACAAGGCGGGGAAAATTCAGCACATCCAATTTGACGAAAGCGCAATCAACCCCAACTCAGCTGTCACGATTTGTACGGGCTTGGCGAAGAAATAAAACCAGCGATGCTAGACCGGGAGCCGCTTGCATTGGGCTCCCGTTCGCGCAAAGGTGTGCCCGGTCGGGTGTGCGGCTGCACTCTGTCTTCGAGTAGTTAGAACAGGGTCAGTACGTATGCGTTTCCTGGGTCGGCTGTGGCGTTTCGAATCCAATCCGGTCGAAAAAGCGCGTCTCCACGAACAGGTCGCGGTGATACGCATTGCGGCGGAAATAGATCAGCGCAAAAATCCCGCCAAACAAACCCACCGCAGGCAACAGTAGGATCAAGATGCCATGTCGAAGGGCCGCGCGGCTCTGTTCGGCGGACGCGGCCGCGCTCTGATAACACATCGCGCAGCCCTGCGCGGCCGCGTGTTGCGGAAGCATCGCGCCCAGGCATAGGCAAATCGCTATTGGGACGGCGTAACGCAGAAGATGCCGCCAGATTCGATGCTTTCTGCCTTCGTGCTCAGCCGCCGATTGCGACGGCTTCATTATCGATTCCCCGCGAGAAGCACCAAAAACAGGCACAGCCAGATTCCGTCCATGAAATGCCAGTACAAGCTCGCGACGCTGATCGCCGTCCCGCGCGATAATCTCCGCGTCTTGTAGAATGCGACGGCCAGCAATCCGACGATTCCTCCCAGCAGATGAAGTCCATGCGCCGCGGTCAAAACATAGAAAAAACTGCTGCTCGGATTCGTCGCCAGGTACATTCCCGCCGCTGCCAGCTCTCGCCAGGCGAGTAACTGGCCTCCCAGGAAAAACACGCCGAGAATTGCCGTCACTCCCCACCAATGAGAAAACGCCTCGTCATCGTGCGCTCGAAATCGATTGTGCGCGCGAGCGAGCGTAGCGCTGCTTGCAAGCAGAATCAGCGTGTCGAGCGTCAGAATCCGCCAAGGTAGATGAGCCGTACCCAGCGCTTGCCAACCGCCGCTTGGCGCGCCCTTTCGCACCACCAGCGCGCTCACCAGCGCCATGAAAAACATCAAAATCCCGCCCAGCGCGACGCCCATGCCCGTGACGTACGTTCGCTGTGGCGGCACAGAGCGCGCCGAACTGCCGCCTCCGCGACCGTCACCGCCGAACGATCCTCGGCCGTTTCCGCCGCGCCCTGCGCCCGAAATTCCGATCGGTTCCTTGACAGCGCTAGCGGCCACTCCGCGCCCCCTCGTTTCCTTGCATCGATTGCTCCGGCGACAAATTCTGCGGGATGAAGTCTTCCGCCGCGCCCGGCACGCTATATTCGTACGGCCCGCGATAGACGCTCGGAAAAATCCCGCCGAAATTATCCAGCGGAGGCGGCGACGCGGTAGTCCATTCGAGCGTCGTGGCACGCCACGGATTTGCGTCGGCGCGCGCGCCGTTCTTCAGGCTCCGGAAAAAATTGTAGAAAAAAATCAGCTGCGCTGCCCCCGTCACGAGCGCAGCGATCGTCATGAACAGATGCACGGGCTGAAACGCCGTCAGATAGCTGGCTCCTGTGTCATCCGCATAGCGACGCACGG
This sequence comes from Candidatus Acidiferrales bacterium, assembly GCA_030037435.1. Classification (GTDB taxonomy): domain Bacteria; phylum Acidobacteriota; class Terriglobia; order Acidiferrales; family UBA7541; genus Palsa-295. The sequence continues at coordinate 22,119 of JASHRI010000482.1, forward strand.
CGCCGGCGGCTCCGATGAAATGCATTGGCATGAAGATGCAGTAAGCGCCGGCAAACGTAAGCCAAAAATGCAGCTTCCCCAGAGGCTCGCTCATCCTGCGTCCAAACATTTTCGGGAACCAGTAGTAAGTGGCGGCAAATATTCCGAAGATCGCGGCCACACCCATCACCAAGTGAAAATGCGCCACCACGTAGTACGTCGCGTGCAACACCGTGTCCAGGGCCGGCTGCGCAAGAAAAATCCCCGAAAGCCCTCCCGTCACAAAAAACGACACAAATCCAATCGCAAACAGCATCGGCGTCTCGAATTGCAGCTTGCCGCCCCAGATTGTTCCCAGCCAGTTGAACGTCTTTACCGCGGACGGCACCGCGATCGAGAGCGTCAGCACCGAAAACGCCAATCCCGAGTACGGATTCATGCCGCTCACGAACATGTGGTGCCCCCACACCAGAAAACCCAGAAATCCAATCGCGCACAGCGACACCGCCATCGCGCGATATCCGAAAATAGGCTTGCGCGAAAAATTCGACAGCACGTGCGACGCCACGCCCATCCCCGGCAAAATCGCGATGTACACCTCCGGATGCCCGAAGAACCAGAACAGGTGCTGCCACAACAGTGGCCACCCACCGGCGCGCATCTGCAATTCGCCGTTTACTGACAATCCCGCCGGCAGAAAAAAGCTCGTGCCCGCCGAACGGTCCAGCAGCAGCAGCACCACAGCGGCCAGCAGCACGCCAAACGACAGGAGGCTCAGAATTGCCGTCACGAACCACGCCCACACCGTCAGCGGCAGTCGCATCAGCGTCATTCCCGGCGCGCGCATATCGATCGTGGTGGTGATGAAATTGATCGACCCGAGTAGCGACGCGAGGCAGAAGATCCCGATGCTCACGATCCACATCGTCTGTCCCATTCCCTCGCCCGGCCCTGTCACTTCGCCCAACGCACTTAGCGGTGGATACGCCGTCCACCCGCTGATCGGCGCTCCGCCGGGAACCACGAAAGCCGTCAACATGCACACGAACGCGAGAAATGTGAGCCAAAACGAAAGCATGTTGAGCCGCGGAAACGCCATGTCCGCCGCACCAATCTGGATTGGCAGAAAATAATTTCCGAATCCTCCTTGCGGCGCGGTGGTGAGCACGAAAAAAATCATGATCGTGCCATGCATGGTCACCAACGCAAGATATTGCTCCGGCCTCATCAGTCCGCCGTTGATGAACGGCAGATGCACGTTCGGCCACGCCAAATGAAAACGCATCAGCAGCGAAAGCACGATTCCGACTGTGACCGCCGTGAGCGCGAGGAAAAAATATTGAATGCCGATTACTTTGTGATCGGTGCTGAACAGATAGCGGCGCAGGAATCCTTGAGGCGCTTCCACGCGGTGTGGCACAGGCCCGATTGATTGCTGTTCTGCGCTCACGCGCCGCTCCACGAAACCCGGCTCGGCCTCATTGCGCTGCCGCCTTCTTCCTTAGAAAATTTTCGTAATCCGGTTCGGAGACGACGTAGAGATAGCTGTGCATCTTGTTGTGTCCCAGCCCGCACAACTGCGTGCAAACGATTTCGTATTGCCCGATGCGATTGGGTATAAAGTGCAGCGGAATCACCATTCCCGGCACCGCGTCCTGCTGCAGCCGCAGCTCGCGCACAAAAAAATTGTGAACCACATCCTGCGACCGCAGCAGCAGTTCGATCGGGTGATCCACGGGCACCGTCAGCGTGGGCGTCACGATGTCATCTTTCCCCGACGGATCATTTGCATCGATCCCGACCGGATTCCCCGTGGCCGGGCTGATCTGCCCGGGATCGATTCGTCCGAATTTTCCGTCGGCGCCCGGATAGCGGAAGTTGAAAACGAACTGGCTCTCCGTGGCTTCAATCTGAATCGCGTTAGGCGCCGCCGAAGTGAATCGCACCGCCGCCCATGCCCTATTTCCCAGAAATCCGAGCCCAAGGAAAACGAAAATCGTCACGGACGTCCACAGGACCTCGAGCGCCGTGCTTCCATGCGTGAAACGCGCGCGCTGGCCGCGATCGCGGAATCGAAATACGGCCCAGGCCAAGCCGAGCTGCGCCAGCACGAACACAATACCCGTCGCCCACAGCGTCAGGTTGTATTGGTGATCCACCTCGGCCCCGATGGCAGTGATGGGCGGAGGCGCGGCAAACAGGTGGGCGGCAAA
>JASHRI010000483.1 GCA_030037435.1 Candidatus Acidiferrales bacterium
CCAATCTGCATGGTCGGTGATTTCATTTTGCGATTCGAAGCGCAAGCCATAGCTGAACATGATGTTGGGGCGGATGCGCCAGTCGTCTTCCACATACGGGGCGACGTCAATCTGCGCGACGCGGGCAAAAGGATTACCAGCGGAAGTGGCTGTGGCGCCGGCAGTGAGCGTGAATTGGCTCGCGGTTTGTGCTCCCGATGCCAGCGCGGCTTGGTACGCCTCGATGGAAGGGAATTGATATTCGCCATTGAAGCCGGTGGTGGAGGTGTTGGAATCGGTAAGACCGCGGAGCCGCGCGCCAAATTTGATGAAGTGGTTTCCGTGCTGAATCGACGTGTAATTCTGCAGTTCGTAACGATTGGTACTGTCGATGACTGTGCCATCGTTGCTGCCGCCACCCTCGAAGGCGCCGGGTACGAGGACGGTGACGGCGGTGCTGAGCGGAAGCTGATTACTTCCCTGGCGCAGGTATTGGAAGTTCGTCTCGTTCACTATGTTCGAGCCGATGGTCTGGGTGTCGCTCAGTTGAAGAGTCTGCTCTGTAGTGAGCAGATTGTAGCCCGTCGACGGCAACGAGAAGCCGCCGATTCCGTCGTTATCCTGTTCGTCGCGATAATACTGGTAGCGAACGGATAGCGTGTTCGTCTTCGTGAGCTGGAAGTCCACACGAGGTCCGATGTTGTAGCGCGTTCGCGGAGCGGACACCGCCGCGCTGAAGGGAACGATCGGGAATCCGGGCAGAGTGGTGTTCACGACCTGCGCGTTCACGATCGAAAGATTGTTGATGTCACGAATGTCGGTGGTAAAGAAGAAAGAAGCGTTCTTGCTGAGTGGCCCACCGATGTTTCCGCTGTATTGAACGGAATAGTAGCTGGGATACTCGGTGTCGGCGGTGCCGCGATCGAAGAACGGGTTCTTGGAGTTCAATGCGGAGTCGTTGGCATTGACCGAAATCTGCCCGTGCCACTTGTCGGTGCCGGGTTTGGTGAAGATCTCGATGCGGCCGTATCCCACCTTGTCGTATTCCGCGGAAAACGGATTTTGATTGATGCGGATTTCGCGAATTGCGGATTTCGGAGGCAATTGTCCTGCGGTGAAGCCATCGATATAGAACTGGCCTCCATTAGGTCCCGCCGAGGGCCCCGCCAGCGCGCTCAGGTCGCTTTGCAATTCGTCCGGATCGTCGGGCAGAGCCTCAAGCTCTTTGCCGGAAATTACGATTGCGCCGGCATTGGCGGTGGGATTGACGTCGAGCGACGTTCCCTGGCCCGTTACTTCCACTTTTACCTGTTGCTGCTCGATTTCGAGCGAGATTTTGAGCTGCTTCACCTGGTCCGTGCCGATTTCGATGTCGTCATCTTCGTACGTGGTGAACCCTTTCGCTGTTACCTGAACGGCGTACTTTCCAGGGGCGAGATCCTTTAGCTCGAAGATGCCCTGCGCATTTGTGGTGGCGTGGAGCTTATTGCCCTGGGGCGTGGCGACGACAACCGAAGCGTCTATGACCACACTGCCGGAAGGATCCACCACCTCGCCGCGGAGGGTTCGCGTTTGCGTCTGTGCGCGCAGGCCGGAGGGGTTCGCTAGCGCCAGCAATACGAAGCTTGCAATCCAAAACAAAAGTCGCCCTTGCTGACGAAATCTCATGAAATCCCCTAGGTAAAGTTGAAATTCGAAATGGCAGTTTTTTGGACTACTGCGCATCGTCACCCGCCATTGCCGGCGTGCCGCCGAGACTCCAGGGCGAAAGCGTCATCGCCTGGCTTGGCGATGGTGCTGCGGTGAGAATCGGGTCGACGCCGCCGAGCATCGTGATTGCAGTCGCCTCGCCCTCGTTCGAGCCTTCCGTAGCTACGATCATCACCGCGTCGTCCTTTTTGAAATCAGTGAGCGCAGCAGGAGGAATGTGGCTGACGATTTGCTGGAAGTCGGCTTGTCCGCCGCCAGCACGCCCGCCACCCGCGCCGTCTCGATATTCACCCCCATTGGGCGTCGCGGACTGCGAGGGCGGACCGGCTGCGCCTTGGGATGGTGGCGCGGCGTTTCTGGTCCCTTTGAATCGAAACGCGATGCGCTGTGCCATTTCAGGAGGCAGTACACGAAGCTGCGATTGGCCGGTGATTTTCACCGAAAAGGGCTTCTTCGTAATCAAGTCCATCACAGAGACCACATTTTCCTTTACGTCGACCGAGCGAATCGTTCCAGCAATATTGCGGAATGAGCCGGAGACGACCTCTACGGCGGTAAATTCGCCGCCGTCAGCACTGCGCTCGCCGCGCGCGCGAAGTTGATCTCCAGGCTTGATTTGACCGATCGGCGCCGGTTTTGCGTCGTCGAATTGAATGGAGTCCGGTGCGTAACGGCGGAGGATGGTGCTTGGCGTTGTGTGAATTGTGACGGTTTTCGCGCCGCCCGTTGCAGCGACGGAAATTGTGATGGTTCCCGTGCCGGAATCAACGGAACTCACAAGGCCTCCAATGCCTCGCTTCTGCCAGTCTTCGCGGTCGCGCTGCTGTTGCGCTTGTACGTCGGAGCGGCTCATAGAAATAACGCCGACAGCGACGAACGACTTCGCGTCGCTTGAGGGCTGCCCTCGCACCAAGATGCGATCTCCCACGTGCAGATCGGACAACTGAATGTGCTCCGCGTTTTTCAGGTCGGTCTGCCCGGGTGCGACGCGCACCATGATCGCGTTGCCCGCCACTTGCACGCTGATGTCTACGCCAGCGTCCGTCGTGAGGGTGATGGCATTTCCGGTGATGCTCTTGATGACGCCCACCTGCCTGGCTACTTGTGCCTGTGCCGCCTGAGGGGCCGCTCCACCAGGCGCCGCACCGGTGCGCACAGGGGCCATCAGCACGGCTCCCACGATGCCACTTACGGCGCAAACCAAAATCCGCAAAGTCGACGTGCATTTCGTCATACACATACGGTTCTCCTACGTCTTCCCTGGCTGCCAGGTTCCACACCCTTCCTGCCTATCGGAGTTCCTTCCCTTAGACGCTTGGCTCGTGGGTCCGCGTTACATAAATGACGCCCGGCGGGAGACTGTATCGAGGATTTAAGTTAAGCAGATGTTGCGGGCCAGATCGCGGCAATCGGTTGGTTCATCCGACCAAGCGGGTCGCTAGCTGATTTCTTTTTCCGGTTCGTTAATCTCAGATAGATACCATGACCAGAGGAAGCGCTCAGCCAGGACAACGGCGGCAGCGATCATGATGACAATGCCGATCAGCGGGGAAGTGTGCCGGACATGATTTCCAGCGAGAAAAAGCAGAACAACGACGAAGTCGCGCAACCATCCGAATACAATCAAGGCTTTAGCCATCCGGCGGGCTCCTCCAACTACTCTATTGAACGTGTTTCGCGCGAAATTATAGCAAAGGGCAATCTCTTGGGTATCAGAGAGTTGTAGGTTGCCACAGCGCACATAGGACGAACGACGACCCAGGACGGGCGAAAAGGAACAAACCCGGAGCGGTCAGGCGGGCATCCGAGGGAACAGAAACACTCAGATCCGGCCTGAAAGTGAGATGTGGCACTTCCGGGCCGGACGAGTGCAGCTGGAGGCCGAACTACTTTAAGACGGTGAACTCGATGCGACGATTGCGAAACTTGCCTTCATCAGTATCGTTGGAGGTGACAGGTTTCGTATCGCCGTATCCGCGGGCCGTGAGCATATTCGGGTCGACGCCCTGCTTCACCAAGTAATCCCGCACTGCGTCAGCTCGCTGCTGCGAGAGTTGCATATTCGCCGCGGCGTCACCGGTCGCGTCCGTATGGCCGCCGACTTCAATGACCGTGCCCGCCGGCGCGAGTTTCATCGCGGCAGCGGCCTTTCCCAAGAAGTCATAGCTGGATTGAGGAATCTCGGCGCTCGACGGGGCGAAGTTGATGACGTCGAGGTTAAGAGCGTTCGCAAGGTCCTGAGCGCTGAAGCCGGGTTTGAGCGCCGCCAAAGCATCGGTCGCTCTCTGCGTTGCGAAGCGCACCTGATCTTCCACGTTGAACGCCACGTGGCGGACGCTGGCGCGATTCCACAACCAGAAGGCGATAATCGCGGCAACGATTAGCCCGATAATAGGCCAGATGTAGCGCGGGAACTCAGTACGCTCAGCCGCAGTCCGCGCAGCATACGCTGCTTGCCGCGCGCCGGAAGCGACTGCCGCTGTTGGCCCAGAAAGATACGAAGTGAATTCCGCAGGCAGATGCGTGGGCACGACGCCTCCGGGCGCCAGCCTTGTGACGACCTTCGGCAGCATGAAGGCCAGCGCCGAAGCCGTGGTTGCGGCAGACAGACCAGCGCGGGAAGCGACGGTGCTGATGGCGTTACCGCCCATTACATTTTCCAAACTCTCTACGCTGATCGGTTTCGCGTTCCCGCTGAGCCACGAGGACACTGAATCGCCCGAACCCGCCTGTCGGAATCGGTCCAGCAGACCCCTGAGCCCGCTTCCCTGTTCGTTGATGTAGCCGAGTAGACTGGAAAGCAGAGACGAGGCGTTCCCGCTTGATATTCCAAACCTGTTTTCGACTTCGTTTATTACCAGATCCATCGCTCCCATGATTGGCTCCTTATCTCGTCGGCAATTGAGAGTGGCACATCCGTGTTGTCATGGGCGCGAAGGCCGATGCTCCGCCTGAATCGATCCGGGCAAAAGTAGCGCCCGAGACAGATGGTTGTGCATTGCACCAGGGCTGGCACGCGCTGACGTTACGCAGCGCATCCACCAACGTAAACTGACAATCCTGACAGTTCTTGTCACTCCCACGGCGGTGCCGAAACGGCCTCGGACTAGATTCCCAGGCACAACATTAGAACCAATCCGCGCGGCTTGATCCTTCCTCCGACATGGAGAATTCCGAGCCGCGGGTATCGGGCGCGATCGACCGGCAAACACTGTTAAGTCTGACAGTGTCAACTCCGCGTCGTCTGCCCGATGCTAGGGTGCCAACGCCGGCACGCTCAGCGCCGATCGCCCCCGCGGAGGAAAAGCAAAATGTTGTCGAATCCCTCAAGTTGTCAGCGAAATCGCACGGCTTTCCCCAACCAACGAAGTGAAGACATAGGCTCTTTCATGAATAGCGGCCCTCTAACTGAGGTCAAACGACGGTTACAGAAGCTAGTATTAGCGACCCTCGTAGTATTCGCCACTATTGCCCTTTTCCCGAGCGTGGTGTCGGCGCAAGGACTGGAAGTATCCGGGGGATGGGAACACATCAGCGGTAACGGCGGCACCGACGGTTTCAACGTTGGCGGCTACTGGTGGTTTACGGATCGAATAACCCTCGGTGCGCAATACGACGATACGTGGGACACCTCGCAGTTGGGCACGTTTGCGCTGACGAGCATCGGAACGATCGTGGTCAGGAATCACCTCCAGAATTTTCTCGCTGGACCAAGGATCTTCTTCCCTTACAAAGCTATGAAGAAGTACAAGCTCGACCCGTTCGGTGAAGCGCAGTTTGGTTTTTCCCATCTCAATTCGTCCATCCAGCAGCCCCCCGCGCCATCCGTTTCTGCGTCGGGCACGGCCTTCTCCTGGATGCTCGGTGGTGGCGTGGATTATCACTTTACGGACCACTGGTCCGCGCGCACGAACCTCGACTTGTTGCGTACGCATCTGGCTGCGTCGGCGCAAAGCCACATCCGATTCGGTGTGTTGATCACCTACGTTTTTGGAGGTAGATAACTTCGCCGGTGCTGCGGAGAGCGGCCAGTGACCATGCTTACAGATCGTTGACAGATTGGAGACTTTGGATCTTGGACAGCATTAGCAAGGAGACGTAAATGAGCCACGAAGTACTCGTAATTCCATCGGGCGGAAACCGCGCTGCAGGCGCTGCGAGGCGGCTGTGCGGCCCGGCGCATAATTTGGCCAAGCCGCTGGTCAGTTTGCAGTCGTTGTCGGGCCACATACCCGAAATACTCTTCCAGACCGCGCTCGAATGCGAGGCGAATGAGGTGACATTGCCCGCGGCGATCGACAACTATCGCGAGGCGATCGAACTCGCGCCCGACTGGGTGGAAGCGCATTTAAATCTCGGCGTCGTGTTCTACCGACTGGGACGTTTCGAAGAGGCGCGCGCCGAGTTCGCCCGGGCGACAGGGCTCGACCCGCAAAATGGAATCTGCCGGTACAACCTTGGATGCGTGCTGGAAGATCAGGGAAAATTCGGCGAAGCGATCATCCATCTTCGCCATGCTGCTCGGGCCATGCCGGGCGACGCCGATGTACACTTCAATCTTGCGCTGGCGTATGAGAAGAGAGGGCAGCGCCGTCTGGCGCGCGGAGAGTGGATACTGTGCTTGCGCTGTGCTCCCAATGGTCCCTGGGCTTCCCAAGCGCGTGCGCACCTGGAACGATGCGGCGCGCGACTTCCAGCCGCTTCCCCGATATTCTTCCGTTGTAGACCCTGAGCAGCGGGGACGCCTCGAGGTGAAACAATCGCAGTCGATGCAGCCAATGTGGCGAGCGAGGTTGGCAGTCGATCAGCTCGAGCAGTACAAAAGCCATATGAAATCAGAGGTTCAGGTTCGAGAGGGAACGACCATGTTATGCGCGGCGCACAAATGGAGCAGAAGCTCGCGATCACACTTCCGGCCGAAGCACTGTAATGGGTAGCTGCAGAAAATCGAAGCACAGTTAGTAGCGACCCAATTACTCGCGAGTTGCTCGATCCACAGAGCAGTCTCGGGGTTGCCGCGAAGCCAGATCGACGGTGCTACCTCAGCAGCGAACACAACTCGGCGGTCATCGTTCTGCGTCGAAACACGAGCCTGCCTGACTGCTTCGTCGAGCACTTGTGTGAGTAGATTTGCATCTAGTTCTCCGCCGACCATTGCCGACGACAGGATATGGTCCGCATCCAGCTCGAGATATCGGCCGGACTCGACCGCGGCAGGCAGGTTCAAGCCGCGTGCATTCAATCGCCGTTCTAGTTGCTCTCTGTGAGCGGCCGTGCCGACAACAACGGCGGTGGCATTCGCTTCGATGGCGGTGCCAAGAAACTCAGCCCATCCAGCGACGAGCTGGTCGTCGTCAGAATGGAAACGAACGAAATGCCCCGGCCGCGTGTGATCGAGCCAGCGTTTAGGCCGACTTCCGCCGTTATTCGCCCCATCGAGATTGGCAAATGCATGGGGTGAGATGAATCTGTAGCCGGCCAACGCCAGGTCCAATGCTGCCGTCAAATCCGAAGACAGTCGAGACTTGAAAACATAGCCCAAAGCACCGGCGGCGAGTGCCGCTGAAATATAATCGTCGTCCTGATGCATGGTCAGGAAAACGATCGCAGCGCGCGATCCAACCTGTCTCAATTGTTTGGCTGTGCGAATGCCATCGAGTTGGGGCATTGAGATGTCGAGCAGGACAATATCCGGGTCGAGCTTGGCGGCCGCGTCCAGCGCCATTACTCCATCTCCGACTGCGGCGACGACTTCGAAGCGCGAGCGGAGCAGCGCGGAAACAGTTCTTGCGAAGGGGGCATGATCGTCCGCGATGAGCACCGTGGGTTTGCGCCTCAACGGGACCTCACAGGAGAATCCAAGCGGTCTCCGACTGGTTGCCAGCTGGCCGCACCGATGGGCTTCTCCTCGCGAGCGATTGGGACGATCGCGTCAATGGTTGTGCCACAGCGTGGTTTCGATGTCACGAGCAGCGTGCCCTGCACAAGACGAACGCGCTCGCGCATGCTTACCAAACCCAATCCCTGTTGGTTCGCGGCAGCATCAGGATCAAAGCCGACTCCCTTGTCAGATACTTCGAGGCCAATCGCATCGGCCCGCCCATGGAGTCGCACTTCGAAGTGCCGCACGCCGCTGTGCTTCACGGCGTTATGCAGTGCCTCCTGCAAGATGCGGAATAGGCACAGAGAGACTTCAGGCGGAGCCGCCGGAAGCGCACCGTCCTGTGAAAAGCGAACCTCGACCTTTTGCTGTGAAGAAAATTCCTCGCAGAAACTTCTGGCAGCGGCGACGATTCCGAGGTGTTCGAGTTTCGAGGAGTGCAGCTGGTGCGAGATCGCCTGGGTATCGGCGACAATCTCGTCGGTCTGACCAGAAATCGCGGCGAGTCGTTCGCGAAGGTCGCCGGGCAGGTTCAGATCGGATTGCATGATTTGTTCAATTTGCATCGCCAATAAAGCAAGACGCTGATTTATGTCGTCGTGCAACTCCCTGGCGATACGAGCACGCTCCTGCTCTTGGGCTTCAATCAACCTCTGATTCACGGTCGAGAGTGCCTCTTCCGCCTGCTTCCGCTTCGTAATATCCAAAACTTCGCCAACGAAATACCGCGGTTCGCCGCGCGGCCCCAGAATGAGCGAAATGCTGCTCTGCGTGAATACAACGCGTCCACCCTTGTGGAGGCAGCGCTTCTCGACTCCCTGGAAACTGGCGCCGGTCGAAAGCGCTTGGTTTAGCTTGCTCGAGAAGGCGGCCCAGTCTTCCGCTAAGGTGATCGACTGCACGGTCTTCTGGAGCAATTCCTGTTCCGTGTATCCAAGGTAATCGCAAAAGGTGGCGTTCGCGGCCACAAAACGACCGGCCAGGGATACAACGATCATGCCTACCCCCGCATTCCGAAAGACGCTGCGAAACTTCTCTTCACTTTCTCTCAGAACCTCTTCCGCTCTCTTGCGCTCCGTAATGTCCATCGCCATGCCAATCACCCGCAGAAGCTTGCCCTGTGCGTCGAAGAAACCGCGTCCGGCCCGTTCCAGCCAGGCCACGCGCCCGTCAGGACGGATCAAGCGAACGGCGGTTCGAAAAGTAGGATTCTGCGGCGTGAGGCTCGCCACCATGGCCTGGAAGGGCAAATGGTCATCGGGGTGGACAGCGGCGAGCAGCTCCTTGCCGGTGGCATGCGTCACGTCACCGGTCAATCCTAAAATTTCCGCGCAATCTTGGGACCGAACGATTGCATCGGTTACGGCGTTCCACTCATACGCGAACATCCGCCCTGCCTGGGCAGCAAACCGCAACCGTTCTTCGCTCTCCCGCAATGCTTGTTCGGCTCGCTTCCTTTCGGTGATATCTTGCGTGGTGCCGCGCAGCCGGATGACATTTCCCGTAGAATCGCGCAGCACTTCACCTCGCGTGCGAATCCACTTAGTGGCCCCGTCTGGTTGCACCAGCTCCAGATCGAGTTCGTATGGCGTTCCGCTTCGCAATGCCTCTTGGACTGCACTCTGCAGCCTTTCCCAACTCTGCGGCGCGTAAAGCTGTCGCTGTTCTTCGAACTTGATGGGGGGCAGGGCCGTATCTCGATTGGCAATACGGTAGCTTTCCTCGGACCAGCTAATGTTGTCGGTTTCAGGGTCCCATTGCCAGCTTCCGACTTGCGCGAGTCGCTGCGCTTCCAGGAGTTCTCTTTCGCTTTCGCGTAGCGCTTGGTCCGCTTGCTTCCGCTCAGAGATGTCGCTGATCATCGCCAGGGAGCCGTCGAACTGGCCATTCTGTTTGAAGATTGGATTTGCCGTAATCTGAACCCACAATTCAGAACCATCTTTCCGCCTTAGGCGTTCTTCAGATTGCTCGTGCACGCCGTTCCGACGACGCTGCAAGGCTTGCTTCTTCTGTTCGAGATTTTCTGGAAACTGAAGGCTCAACACGTCGCGACCGAGCAATTCCTCCGGCCGGTAGCCAGTCATCTCCGCCATCCGCTTGTTTACAAAGGAGACCCGGAAATTGGAATCCAGGACCGTGATTCCTTCGTTCGTTGTTTCGACGATGCGGCGATACTGCTCTTCGCTTTTTCTTACGGCTTCTTCGGCGTGTTTGCGATCCGTAATGTCGGTCGCCATGCCAAGCATGCGTTCAGCGGCCCCATTTGCGGAATAGTGAAATTTGCCGATGGCCCTCACCCACCTTACCGTCCCGTCCGGCCATACGACTCGGTATTCTGCTGTGTAGGGCTTCCGGTTGTCCCTGGCGTCGGCAACCGCTCTTCTCACAGCATAAAGATCTTCAGGGTGTACGCGCCGCTCGAAGTCTTCCAGATATCCGGCGTCCGCATCGTCGTCAATTCCAAATACCGACCTCAGATCGCCGAACCGGTAGTCGCGCCCGCTTTTGATGTCGGACTCCCATCCAGCCGTCCGGCTTGATTCCAAGGCTAGGCGAAGCCGCTCGTTCGCGAGCGCGATCATGGCGGCTTCCCAGCGCTCTTTCGCTTCTGCCATGCGCCGGTCGCTGGTGTCGCGAATGGTACTGACGATAAGAACTTCAGATTCGGTGTGAAGCGGACTGAGCCCTATTTCTACTGGAATTTCGGCTCCATCGGCACGCAAAACAAAGAACTCTCGGCCGCCTCCCATCGATCGAACGCGAGGGTTGGCGAAGAAATTCTCGCGCTCCCGGCGACAAGCGTCGCGAACCCTTGGAGGAACCAGTCTTTCGACTGTCTCGTCCATCAATTGTTCGCGCGTGAGTCCAAAAAGCTTCGCTGCCTGCCCATTGGCAAAGAAAACCCTGCCGGCGCGATTGGTCACCAGCAAGGCATCGGGCATAGCTTCAAGAAGTGAACTGAAATTAGTGTCAGTCCAACGAACGGAACCGGTGCTACCTCGACTAGGAGGGTTACAGCCCATACGCCCTCAGCGAATGTTGGCGAGATTCTAGCACGTTCGAAGTTCGGGTAAACCAAAAAGCGCTGGACAGAAACACGAGAGTCCGGACCTTGCCAACAGCCGCCACCAATTTGCCTGCACCGAATATCCAGTCGTAGAGATCGCGCACGAGCCGAATGAAGCCGCACGCGGGAGACGGCTTCATCATTAGAATGTTTGGCTTCCTGGAGATTTCTTTAGCTCTATCTGGGCATGTCGCCCAATCCAGCCTTCCGACGGCACAAGGAGCCATTCTTCGGACGCTACTTAAGCATGTGGAGATGCACACACGGTTCTGGATCGCGAGCCGGCCTGACAATCAGCCGAAAACCGATGTGGCAAGCCGCCGAGTCGATTGGCTGGCCCATGCGCGCAGCCGGACGATAACGGCGGCAGTAGTTAGGAGCGCAAAGGAAAGAACCGCCTTTGATAACCCGACGCGGTATACGTATCTCAGGCAAAGTCGGGTCGTAGCTTTGTTCCCGGTTTCCACCTTTGGGATCCATACTTCCGCAACAAGATTTCGTTACGGGATGACGCGCGGCATACCAGTCGCTTGTGAGCTCCCAGACGTTGCCGATCATGTCAAATAGCCCGTAGCCATTTGGCGGGTATTGGCCCACCGGCGCCGTTCCCTCGTACCCATCGCTCAGTAGATTCTGCCAAGGAAATTCGCCCTGCCACGTGTTGGCCATGTATCTTCCGCCGGGCGTGAACGTTTCTCCCCAGGCGTAGATCGCCTGATCAAATCCACCACGAGCGGCGAACTCCCATTCCGCCTCGGTCGGCAGCTCTTTGCCGACCCACTTGGCGTATGCTTCCGCATCTCCATAAGCGATGTGGACCACCGGGTGTTGAGCGCGATCTTCAATCGAACTGGCGGGACCTTCCGGGTGTCGCCAGTCCGCGCCGGGGATGTAGGTCCACCAGTTGAAATGATTGCCCAGATCGACCGGATGAGCCGGCTTCCGAAAGACGACCGACGCGGGCTGCAGCAATTCAGGCTTTGCTCCCGGGTAGTCCTCGGCTTTGGCTGGACGCTCGGCCAGGGTTACGTACCTGGTGGCGTTCACGAAGCGTGCGAACTCCTCATTCGTTATCGTGTACTTGTCAATCCAAAACCCACCGACGGTCACAGCGTGCGCTGGACGCTCTTCGGGATAGTGACGGTCGCATCCCATTTGAAAGGTTCCCCCGGCAATCCAAGTCATACCGCGGATTGATTGCTCGATCCTGCATTCGGTCGTGCGCTGGCTGTCGGTTGTCTGCATATTTGAAGTCCTTCCGTAGAGTCTGGCAGCGCAGGCAGGGGGCAAGCAGGGAAGCCGTCATGCTCGCGCGGTCCCCTTGAGCTTGCCTTGCTCGCTGCCGCTTACCCGGGATACTCCCACTGCTCGTCGCTGTCGATGTCGACGATTAGAATCAACATTCCTCTCACAATGAACTGTCAGAACTGACAGGGTGGGCCATATTCGGCGTATACGAAGCTGGTCGATCCGCTACGCTGCGCGTATGACGCCTGCGGCGAAAAAGATCAGTGAAAGTTGCGCGCGCGTCGCACTCTTCCAGAACCGTCGGTGGCGTAAATTTGCGGATAATCTTCATTCCGAAATAGATCACCGTGAGGTCATCTAACTGGCCGATAACTGGAATGAATGTGGGGATCAGCTGGACGGGGCTGACTACGTATGCCGCCGCACAACCGGCCACGGCCTTGGCGCGCCACGGTACCCGCGGATGGCTCAAAAGCGCAGGCAAGACACGAGCTTCACATAGCACGGAAACGAAGCCCCTTTTCCAATTCGCAAGTCGCGCGCGAAAACAACTCTTTTCAACGGCCGCTGCGGTTACCGGGACGACGGGTTGATTTGCCATCAAGCACCTGTGCCGAGGCCCGGCACACCTAGATTCCGGCGAGGTCGCTAAAATTTCCCTCAAAAACTGAAAGCTTATGTCCAAAGACAAGACTCTATCCAAGGCGGTCCATCGTAGAAACTGTCAAAACTCGCAGGTCCGCATCGTGCACGGGCGCGAAACAATCCGGTTTATGCGTGGTGAAGCGAAGGATGCTGACAAAGCGTCCAGCGTTCGCCGATGTATTGGCGAACGTTGCGGGTGGATTGTTGTACTGCTAGCATTCGCCGCGGCAACATTCGGTCAGACCATTGGTCACGCGAACCCGCAGCCAGCGACTCCTCCTCCCCCACAACAGATTGAGGATCCTCTGGGTCGTACCACTCCAAGAGGCACGATCACTGGTTTCATCAAGGCGGTCCACCGCGAGGATTACGACTCGGCGGCCTGGTATATGCAGGTCACGGCGAAGCAAAAGCCCCGCATTGCAACCTTGGCTCGCGACCTAAAGGCACTGATGGACCGCTATTTCAACGAACCGTTAGAGGCAATCAGCGACTCGCCTCTGGGGACACTGGATGGTGTCGCGCCTGACCGCGAGCGCATCGGCCCGCTCACAATTGGCGGCGAGAAAATTGACATCCTTTTGGTTCGCGTCGACGATCCGGAGCACGGCCCAATCTGGCTGATATCTTCCGATACATTGGCGCGAGTTCCGGCTCTCTACGATGTCATGGAAGAAACGTGGCTTGAACGGATGATGCCGCAACCGTTGCTGGATCACAGTGTGCTTGGAATTTCGCTGGCGCAATGGGTCTCGTGGGCGGCCTCCATTGCAATCCCTCTGCTGTTGTTGTGGCTCGCTTCCAAGGCATTCATCATTTTGTTCCTTACAAGAATCGATCAGGCTTCTGCAAAACGCCGGCTTGTCGCGTCGTGGTATTCCCGAATACGCTGGCCAGCGACAGTTGTATTGGTGTTGGGAATTCACGCGGCGGCGATTTCGCTCCTTGGATTCTCCCTGGAGTCTCGGATCATCTACCTTCGCGTCGTATTTATAGCGCTAGTGCTGGCACTCGCTTGGCTGGCGCGACGAGTATTAACAATCGCGTTCGAGCGCGCTCGCCTTTCGATGCAACGCAGAGGAGAAACTGGCACCGAATCCTTGATGCTCCTGAGTGAGCGGATTCTAAAGGTGCTTGTTATCTTGGTGGCGATCTTCGCGGCTCTCGCAGCCTTGGGCGTGGATACGAAGACGGCGCTAGCCGGCGTTGGAATTGGCGGCGTTGCGATCGCTTTGGGTGCGCAAAAAACTGTCGAGAATCTTCTTGGCGGAGTTTTTCTTTTGACGGACAAGGCGATCGCAGTCGGCGATGTTTGTCGCATTTCGGACCGCGTGGGGACGGTGGAAGACATTACACTCAGGTCGATTCGGCTTCGAACTCTCGAACAAACTTTGCTGTCCGTACCCGCCGGTACATTGTCCCAGGAGACCATCGAAAACTTTACGACTCGGACCAAGATTCTTGTGCAATCGAATTTGCAGCTGCGGTACGGGACGACCGCCGAGCAGCTCAAATCGATCCTCGAACGGATTCACGGACTGCTGAACGAGGTGCCAGAAGTCGAGGCTCAGACTGCTCGAGTTCGATTGACTGGCTTCGGAGTCCGCGCTATTGAACTTGAAGTCTTTGCGTATGTGCTGACGTCCGATAATGCAAAGTTTCTATCTGTACGGGAAATTCTGCTGTTGCAGATTGCGACGATTGTTGAATCTTCGGGGAGTGGTTTCGCTAGCCCCACACAATTCGTCTATCTCGATCGGAGAGTGGACTCGGATGAGCAGGTTCACGAATTGGACAGTCCGAAACCACTTGGGCTACAGGAAGGACGCGAGGATATTCGTTCCCAAAAACAAGCGGTGGGCAAGCGATTCAGCCAGGCTTGAATGTGCTCTCAAGAGTTTCGAAAGCTCGCCTCTAACCCACGTTTCCCGAGAATCTCAATCGCTCGCTCTTGCTCGAGAAGCGACCATGTCCGCAACCAGCGTCGGCCTCTGATCAGCTTGCAGCAACCGCTTCGGATCAATATTCACGGAAAGTTGAATCAGACGCGCCACAAGTCCAGTCCAGCCAGTCTGATGACTAGCTCCTAGGCCAGCCCCGTTATCTCCATGAAAGTATTCGTAGAACAGAAGATAATCGTGCCATTGTGGGTCGCGCTGAAACTTTTCGGCACCGCCAAACACTGGCCGGCGGCCGCCCTGCTGTTCGTCACGGAGGAAAATGGAGCATAGGCGGCGCGAAATCTCCCGAGCGACTTCGAAGAGTGTCATCAAATGGCCCGAACCCGTCGGGCACTCAACTTTGAAGTCGTCGCCGTAATATAGGTAATAGACCAATAGGCCGCGCAGTAGGACCATATTCATCGGGAACCAGATAGGTCCGCGCCAGTTCGAATTTCCACCGAACATTCCCGAGTTCGACTCCGCAGGTTCGTAGTTGACACGGAACTCCTGCCCACCGAACTGAAACTCGTAAGGGTGCTCCAGGTGATAACGCGACAGTGAGCGAATGCCGTAGTCGCTGAGAAATTCTTTCTCGTCGAGCATATACCGAAGGAGTCGGCGCAGCTTGTCTTCATTCAAAATTGCCAACAGATGCCGACCTGCGTAGCCCTTCTTGGCCGGCGGAGCGATGTTGATCGTTAGATGAGAATTCCTGTCAAGGAACTCGCGTATATTGCGCACAAATTCCGGAAGGGCGGTGGGCGCTTGGGGATAAATGATGGTCGCGGCACCGAGAGACAACAATCCAACCATCGACCGGACACGCAAGCGGCAGCTATGTCCATCGGGAAGCTTCAGAACGTCATAGAAGAAGCCATCCTCTTCGTCCCATAGACTATCCCCGTCATCACCGAGGTGATCCATGGCGCTCGCGATCCACATAAAATGTTCGCAGAATTTAGTCGCCACCACTTGATAGGTTGGATCGTGTCGAGAGAGCTCCAGGGCGATCTCGAGCATGTTCTGGCAGAAAAATGCCATCCAAGCTGTACCGTCGGCTTGCTCCAAGTACCCGCCCGCAGGCAATTTGGCGCTGCGGTCGAAGACGCCTATGTTGTCGAGGCCAAGGAATCCGCCTTCAAAGACGTTCCGGCCGCTGGGATCCTTCCGATTCACCCACCAGGAGAAATTGAACATCAGGCGATCGAAAGAACGTTTCAAGAACGCTGCATCGCCTTTTCCGGTGCTCTCTTTTTCCAGGTTGTAAAGATACAGAGCCGCCCACGCGTGGACCGGAGGATTCACGTCGCCGAAGTCCCACTCATAGGCCGGAATCTGCCCGCTAGGATGTAGGTAGAGGGTTTCAAACATGATCTCCAGCTGATGTTTGGCGAAATCCATGTCCACTAGCGCCAGAGAAACTGTGTGAAAAGCTAAGTCCCACGCGGCATACCAAGGATATTCCCACTTGTCTGGCATCGAAATGACGTCGTCGTTAAGCATGTGGAACCATTGCCAGTTGCGTCCCTTGCCGCCGCGAATGGTGTGGTGCTCGCGCAACCAAAGCTGCAGATCGAAAAAGTAGTGCTGCTTTGTCCAGAGCATCCCGGCCAATGCCTGCCGCATTACCAGCCGTTGATCGTCAGTCAATCCGCCCGGGGTGATTGAATTGAAGAATGCGCTGGCCTCGTCCCGGCGAGTTTGCAGCACAGATGAAAATTCGCGAGCGAAAAACGCTTCCGGGGACTGTGCGTCGTCACTATGGGTCGCGGCACGGCACAGCCGCATCCGAATTACAGCGCTCTGCTTTGCAGGAATTTCGAGCTCGTAATGGGCAGCGCACTTGGTGCCCGTGCGCTCCGGGTTCACTGCGTCCGTGCGGCCCTGCACGACGAAATCGTTAATCCCGTCCTTCACATAGCGAGTCGAATTGGGTGTGTGGAAAAGGCGTTCATTGTTGGTCTCATTCTCCGCGAAGAGAAGGGGCACCTTGCGGTCCGCATACCATGAATACTCACCGAGCTGCTCGTGGTGCACGCTCACGGCGGAGAATCCAGTATTGTCGGGTTGTGCCTCAAGTAGCGGCTTCTTATCGCTTTTCCACCACGACCATGTATTACGGAACCAGAGTGTCGGCAGCAAGTGCAGGGTGGCGGATTCCGGGCCGCGGTTCCAAACCGTAACTTGGATGAGGATGTCGTCCGGATTTCCTTTTGCGTACTCGACAAAAACGTCGAAGTAGCGATCCTCGTCGAACACTCCGGTATCGATCAGTTCATATTCCAGGTCGAAGCGGCCCCGTTGGCGGTTCTTCTGGATCAACTCGTTGTAGGGGTATGCACGCTGCGGGTACTTGTAGAGGTACTTCATGTATGAGTGCGTTGGCGTATTGTCCAGGTAGAAGTAATACTCCTTCACGTCCTCCCCGTGGTTTCCCTCACTGTTCGTCAAACCGAACAGGCGCTCCTTGAGGATCGGGTCCGCTCCATTCCACAAGGCCAAGGCAAAGCACAGACGCTGTTTATCGTCGCAAATGCCGGCCAGCCCATCTTCTCCCCAATGATAGACGCGCGAGCGCGCTTGATCGTGGGTGAAGTAGTCCCAGGCGTTCCCGTCGGTGCTATAGTCCTCGCGGACCGTGCCCCACTGCCGCTCGCTTAGGTAAGGTCCCCACTTGCGCCAGGGAGTCTCGAACGTGCGCGCTTCGTCAAGCCGTCCTTGCTCAGCAGATCTAGATGCATTCGCCATGGATCTCCTTACTCTTTCCTTCCATCACGATAAGAAAGACCTCTAGTCTTCCCTTCGTTTCAGCTCGTCGCGTTCATCAGGCAGAGGCGGAATGAAGGCGCGCCTCACCTTGCGTCCCTGATTTGGTGTTTCCTTTGTTGCAAGCCTACGTCGGCCAAGATCGGGAAAGTGCGCGCAACCCGAGCGCCGTTCCCAAGAAGACCAACCCCAGGAGACCGAACAATGGCATGGGGCTGCCAGTCTTGGGCAGTTCGCGTGCGACTTCTGGTTGTGGTTGCGTTTCGGCGGGTGCGGGTCTGCTGACCGGTATCGCGATCAGTATGGCAGTCTGCGCGGGTGCAGGCGGAGTCGCAGGAGGCGGAGGCATCGTTCCGGTAACAGCGGTGCTGCTGCTCTGTACGACAACTGGGGACTCGGTGACGACGGTGGCTGTAATCAACGTTCCCTTTCTGAGAGCAAAGATGTCGTGCGTTCCCCCGTCGTAAGTGAACGTCTGTCCAGGAGGAACTTCATACTGCTTGTTGGTACCATCCGGCAAAGTCAGAATCACCGTTTTCGGCGGATTCACATGCCAAACCCTGCCCTTGATTGTTCTCACCGTTGTGACCGTTTTGGGAGTCGACGTGGTGGTGATCGTGCGCGTCAGCCGCATGCCGGGCTGCAGTTGATGAACATTGAGTTGCTGGCCGTTTACTTCGACCGTCGTGCTGTCTGGAACCGTAAAGTCCTTCACTTGGCCGTCGTCCATTTTGACGACGAGGTAATTCCCGGAAACGTAGACCACGACCGCGCTCTGTACGTCGGTGGTGACCGTCGGCTGCCCATACTGGTGGCTGGTCGTCGTCGTGTCCTGAGCCCGCGCAGCTGGCGAGGCAAGCGCGCAAGCCAGGCAGACTCCCAACAAGATTTGCATTCTGAGTAGTCCACTCATTCTCGTTTCTCCTTTGCTGGTGCCCTTGCGGCGCTCGCCGCGGGCGTTGACGAGAGCTAAAATCACGACCATTTCAGTCATGCGAACAGAGAGAATCTGTCGCCGAACTTTCGCACAGCCTAGGGCGCAACAAATGGCTGTGTAACTGTCAACTCTTACAGCCGACGGCTTACAAATTCTTCAATTGCGTTTTACAGGAGCCGCAGCCTCGGTGACCGCAACTCAGGTGCAGGTTTTGACCTCTCCGCACTCCTGTTCGATCTGGAGACGCGTCGCAAGCGCCTAATTCTGTCAGTTCTGCCAGTTTTCACATTCCTTTCAGCACCCAATCATCGCAGCGCAGTGTCACACTTCTTTACGAGTGCCGGGAGGGAAGGTCCGATCCAGCGCGGCATGCTGCAAGAGTTCTGCCTCGGCGTCCCAGCGCAGGCCCATCCGCAACGCTTTCAGAGTCTCGAATGAGGTGGCGGCGTGCGCTTCAGCGCGTATCGCGGCGACCGGTTAAACGAAAGTCGGAACCCCTGTGGTGCTTCGGTGCCAGGACAAGGTCGAAAGGAGAGCACGATGAAAACGACGCGAGCCTTGGTTGGCCTCAGTCTTCTTCTAATGGTATGCGGAATCGTCTGGGCCGACGTCAACGTCGACTGGGATAGGACAGCCAATTTTGCAAACTACAAGACGTACGCCTGGCAAACGGGAACCCCGGCTAAAAATCAGCTATGGGATCAACGGATCACGGATGGCGTGGATAAGCAGCTCGCCGCGAAGGGCTTTCAGAAGGTCGATATCGGCAACAATCCAGACTTGATCGTCCTATATCACGCAGCTTCAGGAGCGGACACGCAGTTAAACACCACGAATATGGGCGGCTGGGGCTGGCGCTGGGGCGGCACTTCCACCACGACCGTGAATACGATTCCTACAGGGCAGCTCAGCGTCGACATTGGAGACGCGAAGACGAAAAAATTGCTCTGGATGGGTTCGTCCAGCGATACGCTCAGCGGCAACCCAGATAAGAATCAGAAAAAACTAGACAGCGCGCTGGACAAAATGTTCAAGAAATTCCCTCCGCCTGAGAAGAAGTAGTGGCCGGTCGCTGCTATAAACAGGACAACAGTTGGATCGGGCTCATGCGTCGCAGGGCTGCGGTCGGAGTTGAATCAACCGTCGCCATGGCGGCCACAACGGGGCCCTCCAGGACGACCGCCGTGACTGCTCCGCTGCCGGAAGCGTCGTCACCCCAAGAGTTCGCTAACTATATGGCGCTTCGGGCTTGGACATAAGGAAGCTGTCGAGGACAGGTTTAGCGCGGCGAAATCACATGTTCGCGGATTGCAAACTTAACCAGATCCGAGTTCGTTTTCAGGTGAAACTCTTCCATGATGCGATACTTATGAAATGCAATCGTTCGGGAGGTAACGTGCAGGAAGTTGGCCGCCTCTTTCATCGTGCAGCCCTCAGCAAGCAACTGCAGCACCTGGCGCTGACGCGGGGTTAGTTCCTTCTGGCTGCTGGCATGAGGGTCCCGGACAAACTGGTCTGCCAATTTCTGTGCCACCAGAGGAGTTACGTACGTCTTGCCTTTCAATGCTTCCTTGATCGCCTTTATCAGCTCGGCGCCAGCCGACTTTTTGAGCAGATAGCCGGAAGCCCAGGATCGAAGCGCCTCGGCAGCAACTTCGGTGTCTTCGCTCATCGTAAGGGCGATCAACTTGGTCTTTGGCAGCAGCCGTTTCAGTTCTCGCCCAGCATCCATGCCGTTCAAAAGCGGCATGCCGATGTCGATTACAATGGCATCAGGCTTGAGTTCTGGTGCGACCCGCAGCAGGCTGTGGCCGTCCGCCACTGTTCCCACAACGTCGAATTCGGATTCCAAAAGCTTGCCAATCACTTCGACGACCATCGTATGGTCGTCGGCCAGTAACACTCGGGGCCGTATCATGATCGTCGCCTTCCGGGCGGCCACGTGCTCAGGGTCCGCGATCAAGTTGGCGTCAGTGCCGTCGGAAATTGTCGTTTAGGGGCGGTGATACAGGTCGTAACTATATTCCTCCAAGGCCTATTACGTCTAGTTCTAGCCCATCCCAATGGGGGCGGGGTTCCTCTCAAAAAGTCCTCAAAGCAGTCGCTTGACTAGATCATGAATGACCACGTGAAACGGCAGTGCAAAGAAGACGGGGTGCCAGTTGCACCAGCACACCCATGGCCAGCCGCGTCAAGCTTTTCGCCCCCAGACGATGCCGGCACCGCGCGATTGTGGAGAGCCCCTCAGCGCTGCAAAACTGTCAAAAATAGCAGGCGACCGGCGCTAATATGGCGAAAACTGGTATTAGTTACAGTAGGCTCGGCCGGTCGAGGACACATAGTATTCCGCGCGCCGGGAAAACCCAGACCCTACTCCGGTACTAATCTGAGTTCCAAATATTCGTGCCGCATGTCTGCGAGGAGGTCCACATGTCAATCGCGAGCAGGGCCAGAGTGATGATTGCCGACGATCACAAGTTAGTAGCGGAGGCCTTGAGAAGGTTCTTGGTAGTCGATTTCGATGTGATCACGACCGTCAACGACGGGCGGAGCCTCGTGCAAGCAGCAGAGGCCTTAAGGCCCGACGTGATTGTGGTAGACATCGGATTGCCGCTGCTCAATGGGCTGGACGCAGGCGAGCGAATTAAGCGGGTTCTTCCCGGCGTCAGGCTGATTTTTATGACGATCACACGAGAACCCGAAATCATCGCGGAGGCATTTCGGCGCGGCGCCTCCGGCTACGTCGCAAAGACGTCGGCCGTCACCGAGCTGGTCGCGGCAATCCACGCGGCGTTGGAAGGGAACACCTACCTGTCGCCCTCCCTTTCGTCGCCGGACTCTGCTGGTTCGCAGCCATCGACCGACAATCCAACGAACGAAAAACTTACGGAAAGGCAGCTCGAGGTGCTGCAGTTGTTAGCCGAAGGTCGTTCGATGAAGGAAACGGGGGCGATGCTCAATCTCACAGCTCGCACCGTTGCCTTCCACAAGTACCGGATTATGCGTTGCCTCCGCCTGCATAACGATGCGGCGATCGTAAGGTATGCGGTACGCAGGCACATCGTATGTGCATGAGTTTTGGTCCGCTGCGAAGCACATGGACGCTCTGAGTCGCGCCTGAGGGGAGATCACCGAATTTGGGATCTCGTTTTTTGCCCTAGCCCTGGTACCTGCGCTTTAACTCACGCAGCCTTCCCAGTAGTTGCAGCTGCCGTTTGCTCAATGTCGGGCAGGCGCCATGTTTTATCGAAGAGAGCTTTTTCGGGGCCATAGAAGCGGAAGAGCACTTCGAATTTTCCGCCAGCACTGGTAGGGATCCAATTCGACTCTTTGCTCGACGGAGCTTTTGGACCGAGGTAAATGTCTACCGAGCCGTCGATTTTCCTTCGAATCCCCGGAGTTTGCGAAGAGCGGCTCGACCAAGGCAAATTTCGGATCAGGGCATGGGTCGCGCGGTCGTAAACCGTCGCAGACCAGTACTGTCTCACGGGCGCGTTTGACGGAACCGTGAGGCGGTAGCTGCTAGCACCATCAAACGGGCGGCCTTCTCTGTCCTTGATGGTCATCAGGTAGAACTGACCTGTTCCCAAATGCTTCGCGCAGAAAAAGGCGACGCTGTACAGTGCCCCGCGCCCGTCTATCGGGTAGCTATCAGGCGTCGCGAAAAAGCTCTCGAGCCCCTCGATGACTTCTTGCGACGCGGGGACAGCCCATTGGCTGCGCTGATAGTACGGCGCCGAAAAAAAACTTTCATATCGAACGTCCAGCCATGCCCGAGCCTCGTGGGCACTCTCTTTGAGTAACTCTTGCGCCGCAGCGTCGGGATTGAAGGGCTTACCTTTTTCGATGCCGATCGATTTGAGTTGATCAATCATCGCCTTGTCCCTTTCCAGCCAAGGTTCGGCTTGCACAATGTGGTCCAGCGAATGGAAGAAACGCAAATCGTAAGGAATCGTAGAATCGAACACCGTGTTGATCGCATCAACGAACACCGTCGCAGAAGGATTCGCCGCCTTCGAGAGCGCATAGAGCTTGATCCGTTTGCCATAGGCCACTGCCTTCGCGATATCGACTTCGCCTCCGCTTTCCAAGATGGAGCGCAGGAGTGCGTAGCCCAGATAGTTCTCCGAAGGTAGCGTGATGTAACCGTCCGGCACCCTTTGCTTATAGTGGGGCGGCAAGATCAGATACTTGCCACCCTTTCCCTTATCCACTCCCGCCGGACCGACATCCTCCAGCGGCGTCTGCCAACAGTCCATGATGCTCCCGTTTATCAAACCGTCGTCAGCGGGTGGAATCTCGAGCACTACCGGCCCAACGTCCTTCGTGTTGATGAAGGGCATCAGGTAAATCGAATCCGGATTGGGGGTCAGAGTCTGATTTTTCCAGTCCGGCAGGCGCGACCAGTAGACGATTTGATTGAAGGAGCCTCCAGCTTGCGTCATCGCCTGATACATTAAGTCGTAATTCACAGCCGGCATACCCCAGATGACGGCTTGGATTCCACGGCGCTGTATTGTTCGCTGAACAAGCTCGGATGATGTGAATGTCGTTGGCGCCATGCACGTGTCTCCTTTCGCCGACTTGGCCTTTGCTTTGGAATTCGAGGATTTTTCTTCAGCTGATCCGCCGTACGGGAGGCGGCGTCCAGGTGCCGTCGAGCACTTCGTCCCTTGGCGAATAGAGGCGCATGAGCAATCTGAATGGAGCCGTTGCCACCGGAAGCCAGTTTGATTCCTTATCGCCGCCGGGTGAATCGGCCTGGATGTAGATGTCGAGGGAACCATCGCCGTTAAAGTGCAGAGTGTCTCGATCGCCGAGTGCCTGTCGCCTTACCCGATTTGGAATAAAATAACCATCGGTGTCATACGCAGTGACCGACCAAAAGGCGTCGACCGGCGGAATTCGGCTCTTCTCAAAGTGCAATATGTAGCTCTTATTGCCGTCGAGTGGATGTCCTTCCGTGTCTGCGGATGTGGCTGGGTAGACAGCATCCTCCGGCAAATTCTCACCGAGCGCGCTGTATGCGGTGGCTGCCCGCTGGCGATAGTTCACGCCGAAGGCCCCGCCGGTTCTGCTGTAGACCCAGCCCTTCCCACCTTTGCCCGAAGCCTTGTTGCCCAACTCCACGACGAGCGATTTTCCATCGGCGGTTGCGCGTTCGAGGGCTTGCTTGATTTCAGCCGGAACCGAATTGACGTCGAAACCTTGGCCCACTTTGAGACCGACGCGTTCTAGGCGGTGGATCATTGGGTAGTCGAGAGGACCCGGTGGATTGTCTTTAAGGAGTTCCGCGAACAGAGCGAAAAACTTCGACGCGTCCATCCTATCGACCTGCGCGGGCGGAGGTGTTTTCATATCGACGTTCGGGTCAACCACACCTTGTGGCGGCTTGTAGTCGCCGTTACCCCAGGCCGACAGGGGCATAATCTTGTAGCCTTCCTGAATTTTGTGGACGTTCTCATAGTCCGCCACACCATTGGTTTGAGTGCGCCCAGCGATAAGTACGTAACGAGTCGGACTCTTAATTGTCGCAAGCGCCGATTGAGGTTGTTTCGAGGAGCCGGGACCCACGATCAGGAAGTCCCGAGCCTTATTGCGGCCTGTGGTTCGCGTGCCAGGCGCCGCAAACACGTCCGTCCACAAGCTCAGCATCTGCAACACGAAGAATCGATCGACTGGCGGAACTGATAACACCACCGGCTCCGCGAAGAGATCCAGACTGGCGACGGAATAGAGCGTATCGACGTTTGCGCAAACGACCATCTTGAAGTCAGAGGGTGGAAACGCAGGTGAATGGCTGAATCGATTGAAGGGACCCTGGCCGGGAATTCCCGTCGGTTCGGCAAAGTTGGTCATCTGTCTCAAAGTGATGGCTTGCAAGATCAACGGATAAGCGTAAACATACGCATCTTTGGCAATTTCGTATGCCTCTTGCGCGGTGATTTCTTTCGGCAACTTCGATTCGAACAGCGGCACCCGCTGTGTTGCCATGTCGTCCTCCTCGTTAAATTTGGCGGTCCCCAGGTACCAGTGACGCGAATAATTGCTGAGGCAGAGATATTGCTTCAGCGGCAAGGCGCCGTTGAACTGTCACAACTCACAGCGCGCCGTCTCTTTCGAATTTGTAGCTCTTCACGCGCAATAGAGAGAGCGGAGCGCACTTCTACGTTTCCGGTCTGACGCCTGCGACGACGCATCACCAGGTCCTTTGCATAGAGTGCAAAGAAAACGCCTGTCAGTCTTAACAGTTCCTACTTGCCACATCTTCGGCGCTAATGGCGGTAGGGACTTTGAGTGTGTCGGGCAAGATTGCGCTGAGGACGCGGGATGCGAACTCACAGGCGGGGCAGATCGGGCGCACAGATTGTCAGGTTCTTTCTTGGAGTGGTCTTCTTCAGTGTTCTCGCAGCGGTCCCTCCACTCCACGCCGCCGACGGCGATGACTTTGATTCTTACAAGATCAAAGTCTCTGGCCTGTGGTTTTATTCCATGCCTAGCGGCAATTTTGAAGACCCCCAGAACACGACGAGGATCGACCTACGGAGCGATCTCAAGTTCAGTAATTACTCGACATTTAGCGCCAAATTCGATTGGAAGATTTCGCATAAAAATCACCTATATGTAGTCGTCAGTCCGATGACTCAGTCGCATCAGCTAGCCCTCATTCGCACGATCACGTTCCAGGGCCAGACCTTTGCCGCAGGCCTCACCACTAGCGCCAAATTGAAGGCTAACCTTTTTGCGCCGGGCTACCAGTACGACATCATTCGCCGAAAGAGAGGCCATTTGGGAATCGGGGTGCAAATCGACATCTTCGATACGCGCGCTTCCCTTAGAGCGATGGCTCAAGTCGTGAATGGCTCCCAGAGCGCAGCTGTTTCAGCCTCAGGCTCGTTGCTGGCACCGCTTCCCGTAGCCGGCCCAGACTTCCGCTTTTATTTGACCAATTCACCTCGGCTCTACATCGAAGGAAACGTTTATGGAATGTATTTTTTCGGATATGGAAATTTCGTTTCGACGTCCGATGCACTGGGCATCCATCTGGCTAAGCACGTCGACGTGCACGTCGGGTTTCAAATCGGGTCGCGACTTCGGGTGAACAACAACAGTTCGACGGATCGTATCGGCCTTCGCTTAACCCAGCAGGGCGTCATTGTCGGCCTGGAGTTTCCCTTCTGATTTGGACTTCCTACCGGACAGTAGCATTTGGCCCACCGGTGGCCTCGTGGGCGACAACTGAAGCACTGGCAGAGTTCACAGTTCTCGATTCAGATACCGAGAAGTAGATTTTCAGGCTGCAGACGAAAAGCCGCAAGGCTGCGAATGATCCGTGAAAGGAAGCTCCCATGTGCCGACACGAGAACACTAATCAATCCCGAAACACAATCTGGATAGCGGGTCTTGCCGCCCTTCTGTGCCTCTTGATCCCGGTGCTAGCACCGGCGGCGGACAACGACACCGAGATGAACAGGATTAAAGACTCGGGTAACGTCCTCAAAGATTTGCTCAACGGGCCGAACGGAGTTCCCCTGGGCCTTTTGAACAAGGCGGAATGCGTTATCGTCCTTCCGTCAGTGAAGAAGGCTGGATTCATCGTCGGCGGACAGTATGGGCGTGGAGTGATGAGTTGCCGAAGCGGCGACAACTTCGACGGCCGTTGGAGCGCGCCGATCATGATGCAATCAAGCGGTGGCAGCTTTGGGTTACAAGCAGGCGGACAGGCCACCGACTTCGTGATTCTGGTGATGAACGACAAAGGCGCACGCGCAGTGATGAAGGGAAGGGCCAAGCTGGGTGCAGACGCCAGCATCGCCGCAGGTCCGGTAGGTCGGGATGCAGAGGCGTCCACGACCGCAACGATGAGCGCACAGATGCTCTCCTACTCGCGCACGCAAGGCGTGTTTGCCGGCGTCTCACTCGCCGGAACTTCGCTGGGGCCCGACTCCGACGCCAATAAGAAGGTCTATGGGGACGATACAGCTCCCGATCAGATCTTTGCCGGCAACGTGCAACCACCCGACTCAGCACAAGTGCTGCTTTCGACGTTGGAAGAAAAGTCACCCCAGAACACGTCGCGCGGGAAATAACATTTCTGCACATGGCTTCTTGCTTGCTGCGAACCTAGGCGGAGCTTCCAGGTTTGGGTGCTAAGACGGGTTCCGGCGAAAATACATATACAGCGTGACGCCGATTCCGTTCACGTGAGGGGGAGAGCCATGCGTAGCATTCTCGCGTTCGTAGTAGCCCTGCAACTCAAAGCGCTTCTTCACAGGAAACGTCGCTCCGAACGAGTAGGTATTTTCATCCCAAGAGTCATGCCGGCTGTCGTAGTAAATCTCTCCGCGTGCGAAAGGCGCAAATGAGTATGATTTGATGGAGAAGCTTCTCTGAACCGTGACTCGATTGCGATAGCGCCACGAAAACTGCCCTTTGATAACCCGAAGGTCGGACCGATTTCGTTCTTCCATTTCCAACGACCACGGTAAGTGAAAGCGCGAGGTCAGTTGCAGCACGACCCGGTTTTCGTTCGGTTTACCCACGTTGTTGAGATAACGGTAGCCGACGCGGAAAGTGAGTAACTTCATTTTCTCCGAATCGTTCGTGCGGAGTTTCCTGAGAAGAATCGGACGAAGGTTGACGTCGAAGTTAGGACCAAACTGAGCAGAATTCACGGTGTCCCCATCACGCGTGCGGGACACCATGAACATCAAGCGATATCTGTCCGTGAGGCCAACATACGTCTCAATTTCCGGAAATTCCTGAGTCTGGGCCTCTTGCGCGGACAGTCCTGGGCACAAAATGGCCAAGAGAAGCAAGCACGCGACCAGAACGAAACAGTGAGAGACTTTGAAACGGTTCAGAGAGGCGGCCATCTTTGCACCGACAGTGGCGCCGAACGCCTACGACGTGCTAAGGCCCAGTGAAGGCACCCGCAGCAGAATGGCTCCCAGTGGCACTAGAGTCCGGATTCGCACTCGTTTTCCTCCCGCCCGCTGGTAATTACCGAATTGCAAATCGAAAGAAGCTTGCACCGGAGCGAGCCGTCGATACATGGAGGAGTGTGCGGACGGTCAGGTGCGGTCGGAACTAGCACAAGTGACAGCCTTCGCGAGTCGGAACCGGAAGATCGCAGCGAGTCTGGCAGATGTGACAGATGATCGAGACGTGCGATTCGATTAGCCTTATCGCCAGACAATTGGCAGCAGGCGGGCTGCGGGGAGGAAAACATATGTCAATTCGCATATTGAAACTCTTCGTTACGCTCATCTTGGCTGTTTGTGCTGGTTTCGCAGCGCAAGATTTACGCGCGGGCCAGAGCCAAGCTCTCCAAGAGCGCATTGCGGAACTGAAGCAATCGGTGGCTGCAAATCGCGCGCGATTGGAAAAGTATCAGTGGATTGAGACCACTATGGTCAACGTCAAGGGAGAGACGAAAAAGACGGAACAGAATCTCTGCCGATACGGGCCGGATGGCACAGTGCAGAAGACACCGATCGGTCCTGCACCGGAGCCGGCAAAAGAGCCGGGCGGGCTGAGAGGAAAGATCAAGGAAAAGAAAGTCGGAGAGTTTAAGGACTACATGGAGAGGCTCAAAAGTCTCGCGGCAGAATATGTGCCTCCCAACCGCGATCGGATCCAAAACGTCTTTCAGGCGGGGAACGCCAACCTGAACGCATCCTCGGGCGGCACTGTGTCGGTGATCCTAACCAACTATCTCAAGCAAGGCGACAAGGTGACCTTTGCGTTCGACTCAGGAACGAGAAAAATCCAGAGCTTTACCGTGAATACCTATCTGGATGATCCGAAGACCGACATCGTGAATCTATCAGCGGAATTCTCGATCCTTCCTGACGGCACAAGCCACGTTTCTCAGTCGGACCTCCAGTCCCTGAGCAAGCAGACCGAAATCAAGACGACCAATTCGCAATACCAGAAGTTGAGTGAATAGCCAGCGGATTTGCGCGGACGCCGCCAGTACTCCGACCTCTGGCGGGCTGAGATTCGACTTGAGACGAGTGCTGTGCGAAGTGCCGGTGGATATGGCAATCGGCAGGTACATCCGCGGGGACACACGTCCCAGCAAGTGGCGCAGTTGCATTTCGAACTCGGCTAGAGACACGACTGCGGCGGCGCTACGAGTATTGATTGGCGTATTACTTTTCGTTTCGTGCTGCGCTGGTCAGCAAGTGCCTGGTGACGCGGCACAGCAGCCCCAGAACAATTCCAATGCGATCCGTGTGAACTGGCTCTATGGCGCGTACCTGCCTCGCGACGTAGAAATCGAGCCACTAAGCAGGCACCAGCGGATGCAGTTGTACGTGAAACAGACCTATACCACGTGGGGCATCTACGCTAAGACGGCCATGTTTGCGCTCGGCGATCAGGCTAACAACTCGCCTCGCGAATGGGACGGGGGAATAGGCGATTTTGGAGAGCGATTCGCCTCGCGCTACGGTCAGTTTGCGATCCAAAATACATTTTCTGCAGCCGGCAATTATGCTCTCGGCTACGAACCCCGCTACGATCGCTGCCGCTGCTCCGGCGTGTGGCGCAGGACAAGACATGCTCTGGTGCGCAACTTTGTCACCTACAATTCCACGGAGAGCGAAGAACGGCCTCAGATTGCGTTTTATGCCGGAGCGATGGCCGCAGGAGCCATCGCCTCCATATGGAAGCCCGGCCCCGTCAATCCCTGGAGAAGCGGCTACCAATCAGTGCTGACACAAGTTGCTTTCGGAGGCTTAGCGAGTGTGGTCGGCGAGTTTGCCCCGGAGATTGCGCGACTATTAAAGAGAGGGAAGAACACTTGAACCAGGCGATTTCGCTCTTCAGGATCGGCCCGCGTAACTTTGGATTAAAGCTCGCGACTGCTCTTTACACACGCTACATCGTGACGTGACTTTTTCTGGATGAGGAAGCCCCGGGGAGTCGGCTCCCCGGGCAAGAGGGTTGTTGAAGGTGCAGCTAGGTGAGCAAAGTGAGAACTCTACCTAGCTGCACGTCGGGGGGGATGGCGTGCCTGGAGGGTCCCGAGGCTACAGTCGAGGACCCTAGGGTGCTACTGTCAAAATTGACAGGGGGCCTCCTCGTGGGACCGACCTCAGAAGACGTGACGGGCTGCCTCGCCCGCGTCTGTCGACTCGTCGGCTGACATATTTGCTAGTTGTGCCGCTCACCTATCGCAACCAAACTCGGCGCGTACGGAACAGGTGAATCACACTCAGCGGGTCGGTACAACGTCCGATCTACGATGACTGCATCCGGGATACGCGTCGACCATGCCTCGAAAATCTATAGTTCATGGCTGCTTTGGCGTGTTTGTGGCGCACAGATCGTTTCTGATGGTCCTGTCGAGTTTCTGCCAATCGCCCTGCGGCTCCCAATCGGATCCGACGCTCTCGTGGGACGGTAACCCTTCCTGGCGCCATTACAGAACGCACGATCTCCTTCACGCCCCCTCGCGGTACACCCGCATCGCTTCCCTCCACTGTTCCCGGAAGCAGGTCATCGTCACTGCTTCCGGGACCTTCCTTTCTCGCGTTTTTGCCGTTCGCAGAAGGGTAACGAATTCTTTTGGCGCGAGACTTATACCCACGAGTCGCCACGTGCTCCCATGGCGCGTGGTTCCGTATTGAAAGCGACCTGCAAGGGTACGACCGTGCAACCCAGCAATACGCGACACGCGTCGGCCGCGCGAACTCTCGCGGATCGCTTGAGGTGGCTTATTCCCAGTCGATCTGCCGCTTTTCCTGCCTTTTCGAGCGCCTTCGCACTGCTTCTTCAGCTGTGGAGAAGATTATTTCTGCGGCGAAACCGCTCGCAAAAGCAAAGACGTAAAGCGCAGCGGGAGCGAAGGGCGCCGAGGCGGCGGTGCTAGTGTGCAAGTACGGAAAATCTATCACCCGCAGACGGAGAAACAAGATCACGACGACTCCTAGTATGGCTCCGAACGTCGCACGGAATAGCAGTACCATTGGTTCGATCCGAAGGTCTTCCACGTCCATTCGACTCTGGCGCAACTGGAGCGTGGCGTGCAGCAGAGCGCCGCTCGCCCCAAGGCAAGCAATCACTGCTACCTGCCAGGCAGACTCGGGTCCTATTCGCTTCATCTGCAGGAACCACAGCCCTGCAATCACAAGGGCCGAAAGGGCCGCGTTGAACAGAAGGGCGGTCCGCATGACTCTCGACTTCAGGTCGGCCTTTCTGACGAAGCGAAAACCAGCCTCGTAAATGGCTCGTGCGAGCGAGGCAATTTCTTCACGCACTGTGCCGTTTGCGTTTCCGCTCCTTACATCCTGCTCGATCCTATCGAGCTTCTGGTTTGACCATATCTCGCGAGTCGGCGCATCGAGGATGCTGGCGCAGGATCGCAGACTCAGCACCACGCCCAGTAGGTCGTCAAGGCTCCCCGCCGAGATGAATCCCTCGTAGGCAAGCTCGTAGTGGCTCCACTGGCCCATCAGATTGGCCTCCTGCGAAATTGCATTCAGATGGCTTTCAATATGGTGCAGCGTTTCCTGGGGAGTCTTTGTGGATTGCCTCAGCAGTTTGATCTTGTCTCGCAGCAACTGCGATTTCGCCGTCAGGCTGAGCCGGCTGAACTTTTGGTCCACGTCGCCAAAGCTCAGAACTGGAATGACTTCGGTATACGCCATCCGCTGCCTCCTTATGCTGCCGTTTACAAATGCACTCATCGCGACCCACCGAGGATAATCGGCGAAATGCGTGGCATGATCTGTCAGATTTGCCAGTTCTTTTTTGGCACGGCGCTTCGGTACAGTCTTATGGGAACCAATGAAAAGCTGCCTTTCCACTCCTATGCAACGCGCCGGCGCGTGGGCACCGACCATGCGTTTTCTTCCGGAAACTCGTCATCTACATCAAGGCGATTAGCGAGCGAGATGACGTCGCACTTTTGGAGCAGGTCGGCGATCATCAAACGCCAATCCATTGAGTAATAGAGGCTTATCTCTCAACTCTTCGACAAAAAATCCCGCTCATCGCTTTCTTCATAGCGGGTGCAATCGAATTCGGGCCAGGTAATTAGGGCATCGTGGTCATCGAGATTGACAGTCGCGGTCCTTCAGGTGTAGGAAATCCTAAAGAACAATAATAAGGTGACGCGGCATGTCACCGATGAGAGTTATGCGCTTCAAACTCCCCATCATCTGTTGTTTCGTCGGAGTATTTTCGCTGCGGGGGCAGCTTAACCTCGCGGAAGTCATACGATCCGGCTTTGGCGCACGCGTCAACAGGCCATTACATGAGCTATTCGGTCTTCAAGCATTACTCCTACGCCCGGTGTTCAATACTGACTATGCGGCGGCAATCCCGACCCGTGCCGCCGCCCTGTTCGTGATTCTAGCGATCCTGCTGACGGTCGTGATCGTGTTCCAAAAGCGACAGAACTGGCGGATGCACCAGCTTTTGGTGAGTCAAGCTGCGAGAAGGAGTCGAATCTTCGAATTCTGGGAGCATCTGGTCAGCAGTCCGCCGGAACGGCTCGCGCAGACGATCACGACGGGTTTCGAGAACGTTCTCGATTTCGGCATTGCAGATCGAATGTGCTGGTATGAACTGAATGAGGTCACAGGAAGCGTCGTCCCGGTATATAGCGCTTGCGCCCGGGGGGTATCCATTCCAGCCGAGCCGGTCGAACCGGGACAGACGCCATCCATTTCGGAACGTCTGTCCCGTCACGACATCGTTTCCATCGAAGACGTGGAAGGTCTGGCCGCAGGAGCGGAAACCGACAAACAATTCCTCAGTGCGCATGGCGTGAAGTCTTTGCTTCTCATACCGTCGACTTATAGCACAAGAAGAAAGGGCGTATTGGGACTGGCGTCGCTCACGAGGTGCCGGAAGTGGCCACCCGACCTTACAAGCCAGCTCGCATTTCTTGGGAACATTATAGGAGCCACGTTGGAGCGCAGAGACGCCGAAGAAGCGAGCCGAGAAAGCGAAGAACGCTTTCGATATCTTTTTCAGCAGGCCACATTCGGAATCGCGCTCGAAACGCTCGATGGACGGATTCTGAACGTCAACCCAGCGCTGTGCGGAATGATGGGTTATTCCGAAGAAGAATTTTTGGAAATCAGTTGCGCGGACATCACCCATCCGGACGATGCTGCTGCCGAGGAAGCGCTCTTCAGTGAGCTCAAGCAAGGGCTAAGATTGTGGTATCGAATCGAAAAGCGGTTCTTATGCAAGGACGGCTCCGAAATTTGGGGAGAGGTCCACGTCTCGCTCCTGGAGGGAACGAACCGGGGTCCGCTCGTGGTTGGCATTGTCAGGGATATTACTTTGCAAAAGGCCGCGGAGGAGGGACTACGCGCTTCCGAGGCACGGCTTCACTCCACCCTCGATGTTCTCTCCTCGCGAATCGCGATCCTGGATGAGACAGGGGCAGTGCTTGCGGCCAATGCAAACTGGCGCCGGGTGAGTGGAGAAAATGTGCCCGGATGTCTCTTCGTGCCAGTGGGAACCAATTTTCTGAAAGCCTGCGCTGCCACGAACGGTCAGAGTGGCGAAACGGCCAACGAGGTAGCAAGGAGGGCCCGGTCGCTGATGAACGGTGAGGCGCAAGGTGAACCAATCCTGCAGAAATGGGCGGGCGCCACTGGCGAGGACGGATGGTTTCGGGTCATGATGACCAGGTTCCAGGAGATGGGAAAGCCACGTGTTGTTGTTTCGTACCAGGACATTACGGAACTCATGCGGACGCGCAACGCACTGGAGAAGAATCAGGAGCACCTTTCGCTTGCTCTGGAGGCTTCGCATACGGGCACCTGGGAGTGGAGCTGCGAATCAAATCAAGTCCGCTGGAAGGATAACCAGGGCCTGATTTTCGGACCCGAGGAAGGCGAATACGTCGGCGACTACCGCCGCCTGTTTGACTATGTGCATCCGGACGATCGCCAAACTGTCAGGGATCTCGCAGAGCAGACCCTTGGGAGTGGCAGTTCTTTCTCGTCTCAGTTCAGGGTCGTGGACCGCCAACGAACGACTCATTGGATCCTGGCGAAGGGGAAAATAGCTCGCGACCAAACGGGGCGCGCTGTGCGGATGGTCGGGGTCAATGTCGATATCAGCGAACTAAAGCGGAGAGACAACGAGCTTCAAAAACTCGCGAGGCGTCTAATCGAAGCGCAAGAAGAGGAGCGGCATCGCATCAGCCGCGAGTTGCACGACGACATCGGTCAACGAGTATTCCTAGTCGCGTGCGAGCTTGAGATGCGGCGCCAAGCTCTTGTGGCTCTCAAGCAAGATCGCGAAAGCAATCAATTGAAAAAGGTTCAGCGAGAACTGGATCAACTTTCAACCGACATCCACGAACTCTCTCATCAGCTCCATTCCTCTAAATTGCAGCACTGCGGACTTGCAGTGGCCTTGAAAGAGCTGTGCGAAAAGCATTCGAAGAATAACGGGCCGGTGATCGAGCTATCGGCGCGCGGTGTGGACTCGGATGTGCCGCCTGATGTGGCACTTTGCTTGTTTCGCGTGGCGCAAGAGGCGCTCTCGAATGCCGTCAAACACAGCCTTGCAAGAAAGATATTAGTCCAGGTGGATCAGCACCTTGGAAGGGTGTGCCTGACTATCAAAGACGAAGGGAAGGGATTTGATCCCACGATCCAGTCCGAGGGGATTGGTTTGACGAGTATGAGAGAACGGCTTCGTATAATTGGAGGCGAACTGCTGGTGAAGTCCTCTCCGAACGAAGGAACAGAGGTTTCCGCGGCAGTCAACGTCCCAGAAGCCGCTATGCAGAAAGCCGCCGCGGCCAAGGGGGACTAAATCTGAACTGAAACCACAGATCAAGTCTCGCTCGCGATTCTACAAAGCGAGCGTCATTCCCTTGGATGTACGGTGATTGAGTTTTGCAGCTCGAAGGTCAACGCGGTTTCTGAGGGCAGATTGATATCTCGGTTTCCTGTAAACGCTGCCCCCGCCGCACCCGCCCCAACGCCCGCAAGCGCGCCAATCGCCGCCCCTTTGCCTCCGCCAGCCAAGCCGCCGATCAACGCTCCGCCGGCTCCGCCTCCGCCAACCATCCCAGCGGATCGCTTACCTTTGCCCTTCGATTCGGCGGTCACCAGCTCCGTTTGGATCGTGCGGGGCTCCCCTTGAATTGCCAGCGAGGTTAGGACCAGATTCAGCGTTGCCCCTCCCTTAAACCTGCCGGCCGCGTGCGCCTCGGTGACCTGGCCTGATGCTGGAGCGCCCTTTGCCACGATAGCCTTGCCACCGACGACGATTGATTCCGCAAGCGAAGCGTCGAATGGCTGGCCCGTTTGGCTTGTTTTTGAACCAACCGGTGTGACCAGGGACACATGAATCACCGTGCCGGCCGGAATCACGATAGGTGGCGGCGGTGGCGGAGCGGGAGGCACTTCGGGAGCAGGCGCCGACACCGGTGAGGGAGGTGGGGGAGCGGGCGAAGTGGGCAGTTGTGCGGAGGTTGGTGTGGTAGTCGCAGGAGCAGGTACAGCAGGCTGTGCTGCAGGTGTAGACGTCGGAGGACCGGATGACGTGGACGGTGGTGCCGATGTCGGCGCCGGTGCCGGAGATTCGGCTCCGGTCTGTTGTTGAGAGGGCTTAGCAGCGGACCCGCCGCGGAATGATGCCTTGCCGTGGCAACTAAAGAGGATGAGCGAAGACGCGGCGACCGCAATCAAGAGCCTCTTCGGCGTATTCATAGGGACCTCCTCTCTGGAAGGGTAATAGCCCCGATCCTTTTGGCTGCGTACTGTCAAAGTTTGCTAGTGGAACCGGTCCCCCGAATCCTCCGAATCGTCGCGCGGGATCTGAAAGAAAGCTTGGCGCTTCTGTCAGGGGCAAGTGCTAGCAATCCTGACAGTTTAAATGCGCGAGCCGCGGCATTAGATTCCTGACCGACAATGCAAGGTGTAAGAAACGTCCGCCTTCACCTTCCCGAATCCAAAGCGATTGGAAAGGTCAGGGTCCTCGTGGCTGACGATCACGGCCTGATCGCTGAGGGATTCACGAAACTGCTAGACCCCCGATTTGAGATCGTTGACACGGTAGCCGACGGTGCCGCCCTGCTTGAACTGGCACCCGAATCGAATCCCGACGTGGTGCTGTTGGCGCTGACCACGTCGTTGATCAATGGGACGGAAGTTGGCGAGCGTCTCAAGAGGCTCCTACCTCGCACAAAAATCATCGTCTTCGCGATAACGGAGGATCCGGATATTGCCGCCGAGGTGCTTCGGAGTTGGGCATCTGGTCTTTTGCTCAAGAAATCGAGTGCCCTGGAGGCGTCGAAAGCGATCCGGGAGGTTCTACGCGGCAAAAAGTACGTGACTCCACGAATGCGAGCGAAGCTGCTCGACGCATTCGTTCGGGGTCGATGGCGCAACCGTGGACGTACCCTGACGCCGCGCCAAAAAGAGGTTTTGCAGCTCCTCACCGAAGGGCACACCATGAGAGAGGTAGCCGATATCCTTCATGTGGCGCCAAGAACGGTAGCCTTCCATAAGTACAGACTCATGGCATCCCTCGGCTTGAAAACGAACTCGGACTTACTGCGCTTTGCGATCAGGGAACACCTCGTACCCCTAACCTAGGCTACGATCACAAGGTCAGGAGACGCTTCGGTTTAGGGCCTGCCGGCCAGGAGTTCGCGCCGCTCTTCCGTCCCTTGTACGATGTATCTCTTGGGCGCGCTGCCCACGTAGTAGAACGGATAACATGTGACGAGGGTGATTGTGGATGTGGGCTGAGGTCTGAGTACGCTGACATCGGCCGGCGTAACGATCGAGATCTGGTCCACGAAGTAAGAGTCAATTTCTGTCCGCGTCTGCAGCTCGATTCGGTCACCGGCAGCCAGATCCTTCAGACCTCGGAAAAAGCCATCGCGGTGCCCTGCAATCGCCACGTTTCCATCTTTGCCAGGCCGCGCCGTACCTTCAATCCAGCCTGCTCCGCGATTCAGGACCAGATCGCTGGTGCCGTCAAACACGGGCACGCGCAGATGGATTTTGTCGATATCCAGCACAGCTATGGGTGTTTCCTTTTCAATACCCAGGCTTTGCTCGTAGGACTTGATGCGACCCGCGGACCACAGATTGAAAAAAACTGGATAGGGGCTTAGGGAGCTTGCTTGGCGCTGGATAGCAAGGTTGCCGGTCATGTCTTGTGGCTGTTCAAATGCTCTGAGGTCTCGCCGGGATTGCCAAAAGGCAGAGACTTCATAGGCCACAAATGCAGCTAGAAAAAACGTGCCGGTACACAGGAACCCATACTCGATCACGCGAACCAATTTCCGCGATTCCATCCATGCGTGTCCCGGCCTTCCAATCGTCGAAATAAATGAGGAAAAATGCATCGAGCTGACTCCGCGACGCCTGCAAAGCTAGGTTCGTCGTCCCACGGTCGCCAACTGGCAATATTCACAGTTGGGTTATAGCGAGACCGTCGGAAGAGAATGCAAAGTGGGTAATTGGCAGACGGAAGCCGCGTTCTTGTTCACTGGGTGCGGTCTGTAACGCTGGTTCTTACTTCGAACAGCGCGCGATAGATGCTGCCCCCGAGAATTCCGCCGACGATCGGAGCGAGCCAGAAGAGCCATAATTGTCGTACCGCCCATCCGCCGACAAACACGGCAGGGCCTGTGCTTCGAGCCGGGTTGACAGACGCGTTGGTTACCGGAATGCCTATCAGGTTTGCTAACGCCAGCGCTAGGCCTATCGCGACCGGAGCCAAGCTCTGAGGAGCCCGCTTGTCAGTCGCTCCAAGAATAATCAGCAGAAAAAAAGTGGTGAGGACGATCTCTGTCAGCAGGCATGCCGCCAAAGTATAGCCGCCAGGCGAATGCGTCCCATAACCATTGGAAGCGAATCCGGCGCTCACGTCAAAACCTTGCCTGCCACTGGCGATCACATACAGTACGCCAGCGCCTGCACACCCTCCGATCACCTGAGCGGCAACGTAGGGAAGAAATTCGGAAACGGGGAATCGTCCGCCGGCAATCAGTCCAGCGGAGACTGCCGGATTCAGATGACACCCTGAGATGTGCCCGATGGCATAGGCCATCGTCAATAAAGTCAATCCAAATGCCAAGGCAACTCCGGCAAAGCCGATTCCAAAAGAAGGGAACGCCGCCGCCAACACAGCGGCGCCACATCCGCCGAATACTAGCCAGAAGGTCCCGAGAAACTCCGCCGCCATCCGCCTGCTGAGCGTCGTCATGATCTGCTCCCATCGTGCAACGTCGTTTGATTAGTCTTTAGGTGGTCTGCCTTCATCGGGCTGGTGTTGGCCCGCTCCATGCCTTGGGTGACCCCAAAGCTGGGGCGCGCATCGTTTCAGGTCCCAGTCGGATGCGCGCGGCGTTTTGCCAAGGAGGCGCATCGGTGAAGCCGAATGAAAATGCCAACCGCGAGCAGTGAAGGAAACTGTCAACTGTGACAGCTGCAGGAAAGACTTTGGGGTTCACATAATGCTGAGAGAGAGCGGCTTTTGCGATTGGAGTTATTAC
Organism: Candidatus Acidiferrales bacterium; assembly: GCA_030037435.1. GTDB lineage: Bacteria > Acidobacteriota > Terriglobia > Acidiferrales > UBA7541 > Palsa-295. Next base: position 37,678 of record JASHRI010000483.1, read on the forward strand.
TATGTACACCGTAAGCGCAGGCCCGCACAGCGTTATGAAGTCGAAGATATTGGCTAACATGGATGGGAAGGCTGTTAATGAGATTCTGGCCGAAGCGAAGGTCAAACGTGCAGCCGTGGGGCGGACTATCGTCACGGGCGGTGAAAGAGCCGTTAATTTGTTTTTGTTGCGAACGGGTCGTATTCGCTATTACCACCTAACTAAGTCCGGACAGGAAGTCTTGATTGCTTTGCTCCATCCGGGCAACGTATTCGGTTTAGGCACACTGCTGAGGCAACCCACCGCTTACATTGGCACAGCCCAGCCGCTTCGTGATTGCGAACTATTCACTTGGAGCCACGAGCGGCTCCGGAAGCTGGCAAGCAAATATCCGCAAATTGCCGAAAACGCGCTGCGCATTGTTCTCCATCACGTCAACGCGTGCGTTTCCCGGCATGTGGGCTTGGTGACGAAAACTGCGGAAGAACGACTCGCCGATACCTTGGTTCACGTCGGAGACGAGACTGGCCGAGTAAATTCGAAGGGCGTGGAGATCGAAGCGACAAACGCACACCTGAGCGCGCTGGCCGACATCAGCCGGTTCACCACAAGCCGTCTCCTCAATAAATGGAA
>JASHRI010000484.1 GCA_030037435.1 Candidatus Acidiferrales bacterium
GGCTGAAAATATCACCGAGGATATCGTTCCACTCCTCGATCGGCCGCGCAAATTTACCTCGATCCGCATTTGCCAGGAATCGCGCAACAGATGCACCACGCGGCATTACCAGTTCTAGGATATGTATGTGTCCGTCGGGCGTCAGGAGACCAGCGAGGTTCAAAAGGATTTTACGGGTGGTGGGTGTATCGAGGTGGTGCAGGAAACTATTGATAAGGATGAAGTCGAATCGGTCCCGCGGATCGGCCGCAAATTCGGCCGCATCAACAGCGAGGAACTGCCGCCCGTGGAGCCGCTTTGCGGTCTCAATATATTCCGGGTTTAGATCAATCCCGAGATAGTCCGAGTGCGCAAAATAGGCGGTATTGGTGCCTGGTCCACAACCAACGTCCAGGACGCGCCTGACTTTGCTTAAGTCATTATAGGCTCGGACGGGCACAAATTTATCTTCTCCGAAAGGTGCCATCCAAAGCCGGTAGACAATAGGCTGGCTCATAATGGCGTCGAGAATCGTCATATCGTCCTACTAGCGATCATACCTCTGGCGCCGCAAGGTCGGCATCTGCTTCCACGGTGCTCCGTTTCATTCGCCAGTTCGGTCGGCCAAGTAGGCGCGGCCATTGCTGTCAAGCGCAATAAGCCGGTGAGAATAGCTGTTGTGGGGGGGTACCGGTGCTCGTAGTCGTCAAGGGTTTCATGATGTTCGATTCTCGAATACTAGTCGGCTTGCAAGTTCAACGCTGGACGTCCAACTGTAACCGACGAGGCTGGGCGAGTCGGCGAGCATGACGAATGATAACGCGTCTTGCCGCTCAGGGACCAGATGGGGCCACGTAAGGCAACAAGTGGGGATTCGGGCTGTCGGCGTCAACTATCCAAACGTGGCGGCCGCGGAAGTAGTCCAGTAGAGGCCGAAGGGAAACACCCGGAATATCGCGTGCCCATACGATGTGCGAATGATCGATGTCGGCACCGTTGTACACCCACTCCTGGACGTAGTCGTGGTCTAAGGAGTAGCGGACAACGACAAGATCGTCTCCAGGGGATGCCGCGAGTTGTTTTGCGAGCACCGCGCGGTTCTTCAGGGCCGGAAAGAGGTTCACGTCGAACCGATGAAATAATGCGAAGGCTAACGCGCATACGACAATCGCGCGCGAAAATGCGATCCCTGTCGGGCCGCGCCATTGGCGAATGTGCCGCATTCCTTGCATGATTAGGATGAAGGCTGTCGCAGTCAATGCTGCGGCATAATGAACCCGAAACCAGGCGACCAACAGGAATCCGCCGAAGCAAACCGCGCACTGCATGATCAAGAATCGAATTCTGCGGTCGTCGATGAACCACAGGGTCGCAAAAAGAGGCACGCATAGCGCGGGCCACGCGAAGAATGCCACAAACTCAAAGATATCCCGAGCAAGCGTTATTGCGATGTGCTGGATGGTGTTGGGGCGGCCGGTAGCCCAGGCAACCGCCGGCCACCAGTGATTGTAATAGGCTTCGAACTGTGGATTCAGGAAATGAAACGGCGCCTGCGCCTTTTCCCACGCCAATTGCGGTACGGCTAGGTGACTTCGCACATTCAGGACGTAAGGAAAAGTTGTGGGATCGCCAGTCAACTTTTCGTTGTATCGAATCATGAAGCCTACGCACAAGGCGAGGGCCAGGCAAAGCGGAAGAACCAGATGTCCCAAAATTTCGCGCGCGGGTCGGTCTCCACGAACCAGCCACACCAGCAGGGCCACGAAGACCGGAAGACAAAAGATAAAGCCCTCAAACGGCCGGCTGTTTGCGAGAATGGCAGCGCCGATGCCTAAGATGAGAGCGTCGCGCACCCGGCAATGACGAAAAATGCGCGATAAAGCCCCTATCACTAGTGCACCGCCGATCGCAGCGACAGCTCCGCCCCAATAGCTATTGATCCAATAGCTCGAGATTCCAAGCCGCAGCAAGACCAGCACTCCCCCCAGGAGTGCCCATCTGGGCGGCAGCCAGCCTTGGAGCGCCCAGAGGATTGCGGCGCACATACAGGCCATGCTGAGTAAAACCCCGATCCATGGATGCCCCAGAAGTTGGCCAATGGCCAGAACCGCGCCCTGGGCAGGCGGATACATGGACATATACGTCGGATGTTGGTTGACGTGAAAGCTATCGAAGTAAATCCACATCGGATGCGATGGGTTCGTGAGGCGTCCATGAGCAAACGTGTCCCCCGCTAGCAGATAACTGAACTCGTCTGCAACTTCCGGAGCCGGGACAGGGATTATTCCCAACAGCGCGATCCTGACAAGCACGACCGAAACGAAAATTAGACATATGCATAACCGTTTGCGCTTGGCCAGCTGTGCGCCCAATCGCTCGATTGGTGCGAAGAATCGACTTCCGAGTTGTGGCACGAACCACGCCACAATGAGCATTATTGCCACGATCACCGGCGCGATTCGATTTGCCAATGAAATCACGCGCAGCGCCGCCTAGATTTCAGCGCAAAGATACGACCTCGAGGATTCGTCCAAACGGTCATTGCCGAGCTTGAATCAGCGCGTTCGGCTCTCGTTGAGGCAAGGGGCCACATAAGGCAACAGCCGAGGATCGGGACTATCGGGATCGACGACGCAAACGTGGCGACCGTGGAAGTAATCCGGTAATGGTTGAAGCGAAACACCCGGAATGTTGCGTGCCCATACGATCTTCGACCGGTCACTGTCCCCACCGTTGTACACACATTCTTCATTTGTGTTGTGCTGTGGGCTATATCTTACGATAACCAGCTGATTGTCGGTCATCGAAGCCAACTGTTTAATTAGACGCGCCCGACTGACTATCTCTGGACTAAGGTTGTAATTGAGTGATGGAACGGAGCGAAAATCAGGGCCAACACAACAGTGATGCGCGAGAATCCTATGCCAATCGCTCTTCCCCGAAGTCGGCGTCTTTGGACTTCCGATACAAAGCGAGACATTCGCCGCCGGCAAATACCACGAGCAAAGGGTCGATGAACGGAATGCGGAGGCGCGTATTCATGTTGAACGGCACGTGCAGAACGGTGACCAGAAGCGCGTAGAACAACAAGAGGTGTGCCAGGGCCGGCGATCTGGCGCGCAACCGGAACCAGCCGCCAATTCCGAGCGCAAGAATAACCCAATAGACGAGCACACCTGCCGCCCGAGCCGCACGGACGACCGGCCGAAACGAACCCGTAGACAGAAGCTGGTCGGTGCTGAGCCAAAAATAAGAAAGCTTCTCCAGATTCAACGGAAGCAGACGCCAACCGGCCTGGCGCCAAAGGCCAAAAGTTACCTTCCAAGCCTGCCGATTCAAGTCCGACTCTTCGCCGAGAGCATCACGGCTCGCGCTGTTGGTCTCCAAGTCGGCGGGGGGTACCCATCCGAGAGCGCTTCGTAGCCTTTCGGAATCGCCCGGCAAGGCTCGCCCTTGCGGCGTCAAGACGCCCATCGCCGCCGTGGGACCGCTTACTGTGGATAGCAACCATGCCCCGTGGAACGCGACAAAATTGCGAATCAGCCAGGGCGATATCACCAGAGCCGGCAAAAAGATCGCTAGCGCGACGGCCTTCCATTTTTTCAGGGTGCTTTGCTGAAAGAGCACAGCAGCCAAAACGACAAAACCGAAAAGCGCCATGTTGAAACGAACGAGGGTTGCAATTCCCACGATGGCAGACAGGCCAACGACTAACATCCAATTCGGCTTTTTCAGGAAGCGAACGAGCAGGTAGAAAAACACCACGGACATCAAAGTGGCGGTTGTCTCGGTGAGGATGTCTCCGGTCATTTCGACGAGCGTGGGCAGGAAGAGGGCGACCACAAGTGTCGCGCGCCTTACTTCCGATCCGAATATTCTGCCGCCAATGGCCGCGCAGAGCCATGCGATCAGCAGCCCGCCGACGAATTGAATGATGCGGATGGCCTGGAGTGCATGGCGAGAGAAGAGGTTTATCGAAGCGGCGAGCGCGAGCGGGTACAACGGCGCGCGATACGCAGTGGGGTAGCCGGCATACGCATATCCCTTTCCCGCAGCCAGGTTGTGTGCCAAGAGGACGTAGGCCGGGGCATCGCCGACTCCGCCCCAAGGCGCGTTGACTTTATTGCCCGCGATCAGCACCAGCATCAATCGAAAGGCAATTCCCGCCAGCACAAGCGCGATGAAAATAGCGTGCCAGGACTTCGAACGGGAGGCGGATGCAGGCATCGAAACTGATTGGTGAGGAAATTCAGGACTCGTGCGCGACGGCGTCATCCTGTTTTTCGAAGTTTAACCCTGAATCGGTACGACGCACCGAGTGAGAAGCGCATCCGGACCGAACGATCTGCGCGGGATACGGGACGCACGTCATAAATAGATCCGGCCGCTACTCCGAAACTGCCGCGGCAGACATCGCCGAGGCCGAGGCGCTGGGAATCGGGCTGCTGAGCACCTTCTGTTGGCAGTGAGCCACGACGCGATCCACGATTTCGGTCAGCGGTGTGGCGGGCCGAAAATCGATGAGGCGCTCTAGCTTTTCGAGGCTGGGCACGCGGCGCAGCATATCTTCAAAACCAGGCTCGTAAGCTTGATCGTAGGGAATGTGCACAATCGCAGATTGGCTCTGCGTGCGCGTCTTCACCAGATCCGCGAGGCTGTTGATCG
>JASHRI010000485.1 GCA_030037435.1 Candidatus Acidiferrales bacterium
GTGCTCGGACTTCACCAGCTCGCACGATTCGGCGTGCGCGTTGAAATTCGCGTTGTACTCCACGCCATCACGATACCGCGCCTTCCACAATTGGCGGAGTACATCTACAGAAACCATCCCTTCGCCGAACACATTGCGCTAATGGGCTTGGAAAACATCGGCTATGCGCCTCGCAACATGGACAAGCTCTGGATTGATCCTCATGACTATCAAGATGAGCTTGAAGCGGCCGTCGAGATTCTCTCAACCAGGGGTATGAACGTCTCGATTTATAACCACCAGCTATGCGTCCTTCGCCGGTCACTATGGAAATTTGCCCGAAAGTCTATCTCGGATTGGAAAAATAGCTATCTACAAGAATGCTCAACTTGCGGCGTGCGGGAACAGTGCGGTGGCTTTTTTCAATGGGCTACCAAGTTGCACAGCGGCTATATTCAGCCGCTGGCCTACTGACCATGAGGTTGTTAGCAACCCGAAACCTGTGGATCTCACGAAAATCTTTGGCAGCTAGGAATCAGCTTCCCCCACTCCCCCCATCGCACCAAACTAGTGCAAAAGGGGGCCGGTTTCGCGCGCGGCACTTGCCAAACACCCCCTCTACACGATTGTTTCCTCTCCATCCACCGACTCTTGGCCCAGCTGACCCGCCACTCGAATCCCCCGTCCTGCGCTGAGTTTTCTGCACCCGAGTTCCCATCAAGGTCTGATTGGGAGAGCACGAATTGCTTCAATTAGGCAATCAGTTCGACGCATCGCTTTTCCACTCCTAAGGTCAGAAAAACCTTATCTCTGCTGTTTCTGCCCATCGCGAATCGATTGCTCCAACTCGCTCGTGAAGCAAGAGCACCGTCGCTGTCATTAAAACTGATAATTTGTAGGCGGGATTCTTCTGCCTAAGAAAATCTCTCGGATTTGGCGCGTGACGTCTAAGGCTACCGCATCAGCTTCTGGAGCAACCGCTTGCCTTCCGTTTCACTGAGCACATCTTCTCGCATCAACGCAATAATCAGTTCATTCAGTACAAGGCCGTGCTCGGCATTTGCTCCAGGCCCGCGCGAGGCAAGAGCGTCGTGAACCACCAACTCGTTTGTCTCTTCTTCGTGCTCGTGAAGCTCTGGCACAAGCTCTCCGCTCAGCGCGCCGAGCCATTTCTCGAGCACCCAAAGCTGGGCCGGTTCAACGCTCGTAAACGCAAGCCCCATTCCCGATCCTGGCGCTTCATAAACCACGCGCGCGCAGCCTTCAAATTTCTTGTTCCCGTTTGTGAGTGGCAACGACACATTTGTTCCAATAGGGAACGTCGTGATTGTATCCACAAAGCAGCCGCCCCACCCCAAATCCGAAGTGCGCGTGGAGAGCGGGGTGTTCGTCTCCTGATCGACCACTTCTGCCGTGGCCGTAAAGAGATAGCGCGTGCTCGCCCGCCGCTCTTGCGCCGGCATTTGCACAAGGTTCGAGACCCCTTTCGGATTGGTCGCTGCGGCCATACTTGCACAAAAAAGCAAGCACGCCGATTGCCACGTCCGTCTAGCTCCCAGAAGGTCAGTCTTTTCCGAAATGTAGGATCGGAAGGACCGATTAGAGGGTGTGTTGAGTCGACTGTTACAAGCGACGGCCAATATTGACTGCTTCGGTGATGCGGACTACGATAAGCCCCCGTGCCCCAGTCCGATCCCTTCATTAGTCGCACTGTTCCTCACTACCGAAATCTCGAAATGCTCGGTGGTTATGTAGACTGCCCTGAATACCTGAGGAGGAAGTCCAGATGCCCAATTTACGTGGCATAGCTCTGCGCGGTTGCCGCAAACTGCAGATCGGAGTCATCCCGGTTCTGTTCTGTCTGTCGTTTCTGGGCGGGTGCAAAACCTCAGACGATTCCGCTGCAGCCGGTACCCAACTGACCGCGACGGCCAGCTCGCTGACCAGCTATTACTCGGCTCTCGATACGCTCCTTTCCGACACCGATCAACTGTATCAGATTCAAGCTGCGCTCAATCCGATTGCACCCTACGATACGGTAACGAAGAACCTCGTAACCGACACGGCCGCTGAAATCCAGAAGCGCGAGAAACTGGCCGCGGCACTGACGACGCTAGCGCAGGAATTCGCGAAACTCAGCGGATCAACGGTCGCGACGGACGCATCGACGGCGGCCGGAAACCTGAACTCCGCGGTGGCCGCACTGAAGATTTCCAGCGTAACGATGAGCTCCAGCAACGTGAACTTGATGAAGGATGCAGTGGACTTGATCGCGAAGGCGATCCAGGAACACAAGGAACGGGAGGCAGCGGCGGCGATCGACAAGTTCACTTCCGCACTGGACACGTGGTTCCAGAGCGAGGAACCCCTGTACAACACAATTGGTACGAACTACGCGACTCTCACGAAGTCACTCGTGCAGGCGCTGATTAGTCAGGGACAGATAGACCCGTCGCCGTTCCTGAACGCGGTCTTCAGTCCTTACGGCCTGACCCCACAACTCACCGACCCCACGCTCAAAAGTAAGGTGCAACAAGTTCTTTCCGCGCAGGTCGACCAGAAATCGGAGGCGCTGGCGGCGGCGCAGCAGACGGCCACCACCAGCATGGAGAAGTCGCTGAGCGAAATGGCAAGTCGTATTCACCTCGTGGCGACTGACAAGCCGATGGCGATTCGCGCGGCGCCCATTACGTTGACCGAAGTACAGAATTGGATTTCGGTGGTGCCGCAGATTGCGCCCGTTGCCACGACGGCGAAATCCTCAACTTCAACAGGCACAAAGAGCAACTAGAAAGGAGGAGCGACAGATGCCAGATCCACTACAGGAACTCGGGAACACGTTCTTCGCGTTGCAGTCGCAAATCAACATGCTCAGTCAGGCCTGCCAGACGCAGGCACAACGCGATGCTCTGAGTGCGCAGTACGAGAAGGCTGGCCAGAACTACTGGACTTGCGTGAACAAGGCATTTCATGACGACGACCCTCAGGTTGTGAGCCTGACCAGTCAGATAGGCATGGCCAACCAACAGCTTTCGAAGGCCGTCCAGCAGATTGGAGACATCGCGAAAACGATCACCGACATCACGAAGGTGGTAACCCTGGGGGAGCAGCTGGCCTCAAAGGTCATTACAATTTAATGCTGAAACGAACCGAGCATATTGTGCGCACCTCTTCGACCATGGATTCTTGCGACCCGAAGAGAATTGTGAAAGCCTAATCGTGATGGGTTATTAGTTACCGAACTCTAATTGTTATTCACTTTGTTTTGGTGATTGGTAAGCATTAGAATGCCCCCGATGAATACAACAGCTTCGAGCCCGGTACCGGACGCTGTCATGGGGCGCTTGGAGGACCAGATCGGTTGGTACGACTTGAAAGGCCGATCCAATATGCGATGGTACAAGCGGATCAAAATCTCCGAGATCGTATTCGCGGCGACCATCCCACTCCTGGCGGCGTCTCATCTTCCCCATGCGATCATCGTAACCGGTGTTCTGGGCGTACTTGTGACCGTGTTTGAAGGCATGTTGCAACTAAACCAGTACCACGAGAACTGGATACAATACCGGTCAACCTGCGAATCACTGAAACATGAGAAATACCTCTACCTGGCAAATGCGGGGCCATATTCTGGAATCGAGAACCCTCGATCTCTACTAGCGCAACGCGTCGAGGCACTCGTTTCGCAGGAACACGCAAAGTGGGCGACGTTTCAACAACAGGATCTGCAGGGAAAGACCAGTTGATCGGTCTCTAGGGTTACGGGCAATGCCCCCGTGAGGACATCGGGCTGCAGCTACGGGTTGCGTGTGCCAAGGCTTTTTTGATCTAGCAGAGGGATCACGAGTTGCTAGGCATTTTTGTTAGCTATCGACGAAGTGACTCCGAAGGAGAAGCTGGACGCTTATTTGACGATTTGGTCAGGCACTTCGGGGAACACTCCGTTTTCATGGACGTAGCTGCCATCGAGGCGGGGCGCGATTTTCGCAAGGCGATTGAAGAAGGCGTAACCAAGTGCAGTGTGCTGCTGGTAGTCATCGGGACAGGCTGGCTCGGCGCAAAGGATCAAAACGGAGCACGCCGTCTCGATGACCCGTCGGACTTTGTTCGCATCGAGACAGCTTCAGCCTTAAAGCGTGATATTCCCGTGGTTCCCGTGCTCGTCCGCGGAGCGAAGATGCCCTCCGCTGAGGAATTACCTGACGATCTCAGAGAACTGGCTTACCGCAATTGTATCGAGTTGACGCATGCTCGATGGAGGTCGGACATTCGACTGCTCATCGAGGCCATGCGGCGCGTAGTTGGAGACGCGGGACAGGCTGATACGCACGTCAGGTCCGATGAGAATCCAGAGTCGGTCCGGCCGGTGAAAGGGCAACGGGAGCTAGCAGGACAGTCACGCCCAGTAGGACGCGATTCCGGGCAAATTGATCCTGCCGCTCTGAAACGCGTCAGTGGCGAGCTCGCGGTGTGTATCGGTCCGATTGCTAATGTTGTCGTACAGAGGGCCGCGGCGCGCTGTTCTTCGGTTGAAGATCTGTATCTCAAGGTTGCGGAAGAAATCGACTCACAAGAAGAGCGCGAAAAGTTTCTTCGAGAACGGCACACTCCTCATAAATAACTGCCGAATTTGCGGACTGTCTCCCTCTTCGGCGCGCAGCTTCGGCTGTTGCGAGACCCTTGGTGCCCGAAGTTTACTCCAGCATCTTCAATGCTTTCTCTAAACTCACCTTCATACGATTAAAGGATGCAGTCACGGTGCCTATTTCATCGTTCCCCCGCACTGGCAACGGAGGAACGTTTGTATCGCCCTTGCTGACGCGATCCGCGGTGTCGGATACAAACCTGAGCGGACGAATCACGGTGAAATAAACACCTACATCCAGCAGAACCATGGTCGCGATTAAGGTAACAACAAGATATGCGAGTAAGAGGTGGAATCCCTCTCTGGCCTTTTGTAATGGTACCGACATGGGAACTGAAACTATCTGCGCGCCTATGATTGCCCCTGATTTCCATCCAAAGCCGTTGTCGCGTCCGTAGGTGGCGAGTAACGCCGCCGGCGCCTCTGCTGGTCGATCGTGACATTGCAGACACGGCCGCTCTACCGCGATCGGCGTCGCCACATACATCGACTCCCCCACCGTAGTTTCTCGCTCTCCACTAACTTGTTTCTCGTTGGGGTGGTCACGTAGATATTCTATGATGTCGTTCTCCCAATCATCAGCGCGATCCGCCGGATCGGTCGGGTTCAGTGCGGCCTCATGGTAGGTGTAGGCGGGGTACTGGCGCCTCAGATTGTTGAAAGCACTAGTCGCCGCATAGAAAGGAATCGTCTCGGCCAGAAATCGTTGTTTGTGACGCGGGTTCTCCTCGAGTAAAGGACCCACATCGGAAGACGTGTAGTCCCGGACTGATTTAGCGCTGGCTATCATGAGCTCCGCTTGTTGGAGCACCTCGCGACGCGCGTTCGCAATCAAGAAGTTTTGGACAACCAGCGAAATGATTAGGCCGCCTAGCCCAAACACCACGAATAACATGAGATTGAGTTTCGTTAGCAACTTCATCGTCGGCCCCTCTTAAGCGAGGGAGAGCCTGCTCGATATGATTTCGAACCGGCTTTTTAGCTAAAGGAAATATACAGCTCCCAGTAAATAATCGCGGTTTGTTATACCACTTTCTTTCGAGATTCATTGAATCTTTATCCCTATGAAACGCCTGAAGGTAAGCGCCACCAGCTAATTCCCAGCTGCCGAAGAAGACGACATCGGGTGGGCGCTGAAAAACTTCCAAATAACTTCATCGGCGTCCAAGTCTGTGCTCGTTTTGCCGACCTCCTTTTCGGAAATGAAATCGTCACCGCTCGGCCATGTGTTGCCCCCTCCCTCGATGGTATAGAGCGCTACCTCCGCTCCGTCTCGGCAGTTGCTGTAAGTGTCGACACGCGTTTTCAAGCCATGTCCATCATGCGGCGGTAGCGTGGCCTGCGTTGGTTTCGGGTTGCATCGATCCAATTCTGCCCATGTTCCGGCTGTCGTTTGAATCGATAGTGTCGTGAAGGTCGCGCCTCTTACCTTGCCTCCACGGTAGTGAATTACGGGGTCGGAAGTGCCATTCATCATCAGGAGGGGAACTCCACGAGAGAGTTTGCATCGAGCCGACAGTTCTTTTGGCATTGCGGCGGCGACTGGCGCAATCGCCGCTATGCGCCTACTCTTCGAGCAACCCAGTTGGAAATCCATGAAGCCGCCATCAGAATAGCCAGTGGCGAAGATTCGATTGAGATCGATGGAATATGTACGCGTGAGTTTATCAAGCATCTCATCGATAAACGCGAGGTCGCTTGACTGATCTCCATTCTGCTTGCTGCCACGTCCTTGCGCGCCTTCGCCGCCCGGAAGAGGGAAAGGCATGGGGAATCCTAGACCGCCGAGGCCATCTCTGCGACCCGTGGAGCGTTTCGGCTGCGCCACGGCTGTACCGATGTCCCAGCTGGCGCCCTCCGAATCGGGGTAGAAGGCGATAAATCCATAACGGTCTGCCACGAAATCGAAGCGAGATAGTCGCGCCATGTCCTGTGAAGTCTCGTCGGCGCCGTGCAGCAGTATCACAAGAGGATACTTATTCCTGGGATTATAGCCGATGGGCAGATGCAGGATAAACGTACGCAGAGCTCCATTCACATTTACGAATTGCGGTGGATCCTGTGCTCGAACGACCATCGGCAAGAGAAGCCCGAAGATGTAGAGAAGACAGAGAGAAATCGCTATTCCGAGGAGAAGTTTGGGAACGGCGCGCAATCCGGGAATCTTCACAACAACCTACGGATGCCAGTCCCTGTTTGAGAGTTGTTCTCTTGGCATCGCCCGTCTGCATTCATCATCTAAGCTAATGAAATTCTCTGTCATACTCCCACCTGAGAAGTCTTCTCTCTTCTTATCCCTTTTCTAGGGCCGCTTCGTCCGCCGTTCAGATCACCCGGCCCACGCTGGATTTCCTGTGCCTGAGTTCCCATCAAGGTCGGTTTGGGAGAGCGCGAATTACCGCACTAGGTAATCAGTAGCACAGCCGCTTTCGTCTCGCCAAAGAGCAATCCAGCGCATCCGCCAGGTTGATCGATAACATCGTCTCCTTTATCTCAGCCTATCGGCTGCGAATGAAGCGGGACGCTTAAATTCAACCGCCTCACCTCTGCGGCAAGCAAAGAACCTCATTTCGAAACACTCCGTCCGCTTAAACACCTGTCCTCACCGTAAGGAAGCATCCTGCGGTGTTTTCGCGAAATCCAGCATATTTGCTACATTTGCGGTTGTCCGACACCTGTACTGCTTCGCGAAGGTGAGGAACGCTAGTCGGACGGAGTGTCTAGACCTAAAGTCCTCGGTTCCCCTCGCCCACAGCATCAAGACCTAAAAAACATCATCGTTTGCTGTCCCTTCTGAATC
>JASHRI010000486.1 GCA_030037435.1 Candidatus Acidiferrales bacterium
AGCAGGCCTCACGTTCTACGCAATGAAGGCCTTCCCGCACCAAGCGCCGCTGCGCAACTGGATCGTCGGAATGGTCACGGTAATTCCCGTGGCCTGGCTCGGCGGAGTGCTCCGCGCCGCGCATGCCCGGCGCCGCCCATCATTGCCCGAACACGCCGGCGGAGTCGTCGCCGAATGAGGCGAGCGCGGCTCAAACGCGTGCAGCCCGCGCTTTCGTATGCGCTTGCGCATCTCGATGAAGACGTCTCTCTGGCGACGCTTGCCGGCCAGACCGGCCTTTCCACGTTTCATCTGCATCGGATCTTTTCATCTGCCGTGGGAGAAACGCCGAAGCAGCTCACGCAGCGCCTTCGTCTCGAGCGTGCGGCAATCCTGCTGCTGGCGAAAAAACAGTCTGTGCTCGACGTGGCGCTCTCCTGCGGCTTCCAGAGCCCTGAGGTCTTTCTCCGCGCGTTCCGCAGGAAATTCGGCCAGACGCCCAGCGCCTACCGTCGGCGTGGCTTTGCGAATCGCACCTCCCAACGCCAGATCGCGCGGCACTCGGAATTGGTCGCCGGCGTTGGTCCATGCGTAGGACTTTTTCATATCGGTGATGTCGTCGCCACGGAGGCGAATCAGATGGATTATTCGATTGTGAAAAAAGAAATTGCACCGCAGCCAGTGCTCTGTGTGCGCCGTCGCGTCAAGCCGAGCGACGTTGCCGCCGCTCTCGGCGAATCGCTCGGCCACGTGTTCTCGCTGGCCCAAAGAAATGGCATCGCCCTCGCCGGCCAGCCTTTCACTCGCTACATCGAATGGGGTCCGGGCCTGTGGACCATCGACGTCGGCATGCCAGTCGCCACGCCAGTGGTGGGCACGTTCCCAGCCGACCCAGGCAAAATCGAAATCGTCGGAGATACGCTGCCCGGTGGCCCGGTCGCAACAACTACTCATTCCGGACTGTACGACGGTCTTCGCAACGCCCACGCCGCGGTTCAGCTCTGGATCGAAGAGCGCGGACTCGTCGCCTCCGGCGCGCCCTGGGAGGTCTATACCACCGACCCGGCCGATCACCCCGATCCCAAGGACTGGAAAACCGACCTCTTCTGGCCCCTCGCTCGCTAGCCGCGCCGCATGCTGCGTGCAATTCCGCCTCTACTGGAATCAACTCGTCCGGTAATCCGACTAATCAGGAGTCACCTAAGCGGCCTTGACGTGACGTCTCGCAAAAATGGTATCCTCTAATCGAAGGGTTAATTCAGAGGTGGATAAATGAATCGCCCCGATCCCGTCTTTCCTGTCGCTCCGTCGCCAAGAGCGGATGAAGACATTGCGGTCATCGAGCAGGTACTCGAAGCCGTTCCAGGCCAGGTGGAGATGGATGCCGTAGTCAAGGCTCAGTCATCTGCCCCGCAGATCGTCGAGCGAATGGTAAAGCTGGAAAACTGCGTCTGGTCCCTCGCAAGCGCCATCCTTCTACTTCCGGATAACGCGATAGATTCCGATACGCGCAGGAGATTGATCGAACAAGCGCGCATCTTGCTCCTTGAAAGCAAGGTCCCTGATCATAATCTGGAATTGCCTTTGCGTCCGGACCCGGCGCCGGTAGCTGAGCGCGGTGCCGCCATAACCACGTTGTTTCCGCCTTCCAAACGCCCATAACCAGGAAGATGTCCGGCTATCCGACTTGTCAGCCGGGATCCGAAAAAATCAACCGATGAGAGGCTGGTTCTTGATACTGTCGGCCTGTCTGTCGGAGGTTTTGTGGACGGCACTCAACCATTCGGCATTTACGTTTTTGCGACGCTGCTTTGGGTCATACCCTGCTGCTTTCTGTTCGCAGGGTGGCAGGTCTTTGAATTACAGCTACCTGCATGGCGTTCAAGTTGTTTGAGAGCTGCATTTGTGATTGCGACGTGTGCAACCGCAATGAGTCTCATTTCTCTTTTTTCCTACTTGCACAACGGTGGAGGAATCCATGGGTCTCAGACATCTCCTGGAATTTGGAAGGCTCTCGGGCCTGCCTCTTCTGGACTCGCCATCGTAAGCGTGCTGGCCGGAGTCATCGGGCGCAGTAAGAGGACCCTTTTGTTAGTCGGATGGTTTATCGCAATCGTCGCGGCTGATTACGTCGTTCTTCGACTCGCTGTTGATTGATTTCCCGTCAAATCCCGATTAAACGGCGTACCAGGACGGTACATGTAACGCGCTAACCGGACATGTGGGTGCGAGGAGGAACTTGTCGGTCATCCGACTTATCAGGACTTAACGCACCTCGCTGTGATAGCTTCGCCAATATGAAGCATTTCAAGACGCTGGTTGCTGATCGTTGTAACCACCTAGCATCAGCCGTACTCGTTGCCGAAATGCGGCCCTAAGTTTCTGAAAGGAGCGTTTCGATGCGAACCGCGTCGTTTTGCATGGCGGCGATCTTGGCGTTGGTCGGGTGGTTCGCCTCTCCGGCGGCCACCCAGGAACCGGTTCATGTTGAATCCGGTTTAATCTCGGGTATCGCAGGCTCGGGTCCCGCTGTCCGCGTTTTCCGGGGCATTCCGTACGCCGCGCCACCCGTCGGAAACCTGCGCTGGCGCCCGCCGCAACCCGCGGCACATTGGGACGGTGTTCGAAAAGCCGATCAATTCGGGGCGATCTGTATGCAGCCGGCATTCCGCGGCGCGCGTGCCGCGGCAAATCCGCCCAAGATGAGCGAGGACTGTCTGTTCCTCAATGTCTGGACCGCAGCCACTTCGGCCAACGAGCGGCGGCCGGTCATGGTCTGGATTCATCCAGGCGGCTATCAAACCGGCTCCGGATCGACCCCGGGCTACGACGGAGAAGCACTGGCCAAGAAGGGCGTCGTGCTCGTCACTATCAACTACCGCCTGGGCGTGTTTGGATTCTTCTCGCATCCGGAGTTGACCAAGGAATCCGAGCATCATGCGTCGGGCAACTACGGATTCATGGACCAGGTCGCCGCGCTGCAATGGGTCCAGAAGAACATCGCCGGATTTGGCGGCGATCCGCAGCGTGTCACCGTTTTCGGCGATTCGGCCGGATCGGCCAGCATTGCCAATCTCATGGGATCGCCGCGCGCAAAAGGGCTGTTCCAGAGGGCGTCCGGTGAAAGCGGCGCGTGGATGGGTATTTCTCTCGCGCCCACACGAACGCTCGCGGAGGCGGAACAGGCTGGCGTGAAAATGGCTGAGGAGCTGCACGCCCAAAGCCTGGAAGACCTGCGCGCGATGTCGGCGGAAGATTTGCTCAAGGGGGGCCGTGGTGGCGGGCCCGTGATCGATGGATGGTTTCTTCCGGAAGACGTCGGAAAGATATTCGCCGAGGGCAAGCAAAATGATGTGCCATTAATCAGCGGATCGAACAAGGACGAAGGTACATTCTTTCTTCAACCCACCACGGCCGAGAAGTTCATCGAGCGTTCGCGAACGCGTTTCGGCGATCAGGCGGACGCATTTCTGAAGCTCTATCCGGCAGGCTCGGATGAGGAAGCGAACGCGTCGCAACTTGCCGCGTTTCGCGATGAACTGGCGTTTGTGATGCGCATTTGGGCGCGCGCGCAATCCAAGACAGGGCATTCGAAAGTATTTCTCTATTACTTCACGCACGAGCCTCCTCCGCCCCCTGGCTCGACGTCTCGCGGTGGCTTTGGTTCAGGCGCTACTCACGGATCCGAAGCCCAGTATATTTTCCAAAACCTGCTGCCGCCCCGCGCGTGGACGGACCTCGATCATCAAGTTTCAGACACGCTCTCGTCGTATTGGGTCAACTTCGCGACGAACGGCGATCCAAACGGTAAGGGTCTGGCGAAGTGGCCCGCCTTTAACGACAAAAAGAGCGATCGGCCGATGGTCTTGGGCGATCGAGCCGAAGTTGGACCAGCACCGAATCGCGCGCAGCTCGCGTTTTTCGAACAGCTTTACGAAAAGGAACGGGGAACCGAGGCCGGGAACTGAGCGTCCGAAGAATTCGCGAGTTTTACGGAATTTGATGCGGTGGTCGTCAGGTAGTTCGTTACTCGAGATTGTTGGAGCTCTCGCCCGTGATACTCACCATGCGCGGAATCACTGACTTGCGGTCCGATGACCT
>JASHRI010000487.1 GCA_030037435.1 Candidatus Acidiferrales bacterium
CGAGGCGGGCGCTCCCCAACGGATTTCCTGAATCTCGCCTGACAAGTCGCCGGTGGGACTTAGCGTCAACGTGGCCTCGCGCAGCAAGCGATTCGTGGATGGAGCCAACAGCGGCATTGAGATCAAGCGACCGCCGTCTGGGGCCACAAGGAGGGCATAGCTATCCTGCAGGTAGTAGGGGATGTAGCCGAGGGGGACATATTCATTGGTGGGATCGAAAATGAGTAGCCGGCCGAGTTTGGGATCGTTGATGACGGCGTAAAGCGAGTTATCGGTGACGCTGTCAGGAAGGCGAATCGCCAAGATCACATGGTCGAAATCCATAGATGGATATGCCGGATGGACCTCGTTACGATCCGTGTCGATGACTACGTAGTACGAATCGATACCGATTTCATGGAGCATGGAACTGAGAAGGGTGGCTTTGTCCTTGCAATCTCCATACTGGTGGGTAAAAACTTCCGCGGCTGGATGGGGCTGATATCCACCAATGCCGATCTCGACGGCGTAGTAGCGAATGCTCCGCTGCATGTAGTTGGTGATCGCGCGCATTCTCTGAACCGGGTCGGACATGCCGGCCGTCAATTCAGCGACTTTCTGTTTGATCTCGGGTGAGGCGATGCGGCTCGAAGCAGTCAGCGTGTCGTACCACAGGCCGATGTCTGTCCAGGTGCCGGATGTCTTAGCACGCAACGCAGGGTCAGAAGGAAAATATTTGAAGCCCGCCCATCCAGCAGTCGACCGCCAGGCAGGCATTTCAGGCTCGACATCGATCGCAGGCAGATTTTGCACTTCCCACACGTACTGATTGGCTGCGGTAGTCTGAGGCCTTATTTCGGGATGGTTAAACCAATTGCTAGTGAATTTCCAACTCGCGGGAATCTGAAGAATGAATCGAGCGGTAAGGACGGGTACCGTCCTTTGAAACCCCCAATCGTCCTCGAAGATGTAAGGCCTTTTCTTTTGGACGTACTCATAGCCGACGACATTGCCGGGATACGCCTCGGGAATGAGAAGGGTCTTCACTCGTACGTCTTGATATTCCGAGTTGTCAAAAAAACCCTGCTCGACAGCATCTTTCTCGCCGACGGCGATTTCCTTGCCGTCTGCCTGGATGGTCCAGGCCTTGAGTGAGACGATTTTGGTGTCCTTGTCGAAATCAACCGCGATGTCGCTAAACTCACGGCGAGCTTCGGGCCGAAGCAAACGAACGGCACGGCGATGACGGGTATAAATTTCGCCGTTATCCTGAACGGTGGTTTGAGTCTCATCGAGCAAGATGACCGCGTCGGTGTCCTTTGGATAGTCGGGGACTGTTTGCTGGGCTGCGGCGCGCAGCCAATCGGGCGCAGTATCACCGGCTTGGGCCAGCGGCGCAAAAGACGTCGCGGCCAGAGCGGCGCCGAGACCGAACACGAGGACTGCGGTCCGTTTAGCGATTCGTGGCGGTCTGGGCATTTGCAAGAACCATTTGGGCATTGTCGTTCGTTCGGACGGCGCCGTAAAACGCTCGTAAAGGCTGATACTGCTCCTTGGTAAACAACACGCCTTTCATTACGAGGTGCCGTTTCACCTGTACAGCGTCGCCCTGGGTGGTTGCCGAGATTTCGTAGAGGGCGGCGCCGACGTTGATATTTTTCTGCATGGGCAGCGAGTCGACCTTATAGCCGGCGGGAAGCTGCATCCTGACGTTGTCGATCTCCTCGTATGGATAGGGGAAGTAAACGGCGTTGACCCGTCTTTCGGGCGAAAACGCTCCGGCATTCGTCGCTTGGAATAGATCGAGCGGAAGAAGCATCCGTTGCATCGCAGCGCTGGCAAACGATGGGACCTTGACAGTTCCCTCGACGTGGAGCGGCTGATCGAACGCATCCCAATTGGCGAGCTTTGAAATCTCGAAAGTGGACCCGACGGGCAGCCAGTCTTTGATTCTCTCCTCAAGATATTTCCTGCGACCCGTTTCGTCTTCCTTCCGCTCATCGGTGCGGACGAGCCCGCCTTCTTCACCAGTGAAATCGATTCGGAGCGTGCCGGAAATCGAGCCGTCGTTTTGCAGTTGCAGGTCGGCATCACGAACGATGGTGGCATCGGTGGATGCGGATGCGGCCGTGGTCACGACTGTTGCGCCGTGCTTATCGACGCGGATGCCACCCGCGGACGATTCGGACCATGGAAGAACGCCAAAAGGAAAGAAGCGGGCGCCTGGGTCGAGATAGTATTCCTGCGAGCCGGCGCGGACCCAGACGAGGTCTGTTTGAATTTCGCCCGGATCCTTCTGATCGGGAATGAAGTAGACATCGTTGCGAGGCGCCACATAGACTTCCGTGGCATCGAATCCGGCGGCTCGAGCCAATCCGACGAAAAGATAATTGATTTGTTGCTCGCTCGCGTAACCACGGCTTAGAACATCTTCGACGTTGCTGTTGGGTTTCAGGCTTTCGGCCTTCTCCTCTTTCTGCATCTTGTAGTCTTCCATGCTCAGATTGCTGATCTGCAGAACGCGAGCATAGATCTTGTGAAGCTTGACGTCTGGAGAATCGCTCGGCGCTACGATTTTGGCGAGTTCCTGGCTTAGAACGTCTCGCTTGTCGATGAAATGCTCAAGTTGGCCGTCCCATTTCTTGCCGTACTTGTCCCAGAATTTATCGGTGGGCGCGTTGGGAGACGGATCGTCGGGATCCAGGTAATAGAAAGCGACACGAGGTTCGATCGCATTCTTTGGAGGCATAAGCGCCTCGTCGACGATTCCCTGAATGTCGTTAACAACCATCGAATAGGAGCCGTCAGGTTGTTGTTTAGGACCAATATTTGCCGGCAAGGCGTAAAGGCGATAGTAAGGAGTGATTCCCAGGCCGCCATAACCCGTGTAAGGAAAATAGGTGAAATGAGCTTCGCGAGTGAAGAGGTCGGCTGAGATCACCCATTGCTGGTTGTGGACGTAGCCGGGGTGGGCCTGCCAGGAATACTTGTAGTCGATGATACAGCCGGGCTGGACATCGGGTAGCGTGAACGTCTTCGCCAGAACTTTCAGACCACCAAACTTGACAACTGTAGTTTCGAGAACGTGTCCATCGAAATTCTCAATCGTGCCGTCCGGACGGATCGTGCGTCCTGCAACATACGTGATGTCCTCCCACTGCTTGTTGAACGGAACTTCCACGTGGCCGTACTTCGTGCCCTGCTGCGTGAAGATTTTAATGCGGTAATAATCCTCGACGGAGTCGCCGTCCGAACCGGTTTTACGCGCGTCGACGATGCTCTCTCGGTAGAGGATCATCGCATCTGCGCCCGGCTGTTTAGGGTTGTCCTTGAGGGCCAAATCTTCGGGCGATATCGGAAGCCATCCCACGGTCGCGTTCACCGGGACGGGTCGGGAGAATTGGACGAGCGCGACACACAGCAAAATCGATAAGGGCAACAATATCAAGCGTTTCACGATAGCCTCGCTTCCAGGTCTAAGTACACCCCGGCGCCCGAAGCACCTTGAGCCAAGGGCCCCGGAGACACCGACGCCTGCTACCCTCAGAATGAATGTCGATAAAGCTACGCTGATGGGAGTGCATTGTCAATGACTAGCTGTAGGGGTACACAACTTGCAATCAAAGGCACACTACCTTGCTTTGGTACCCGCCATTTGTCACATTCGTTGACATTGGAGAGTTATGATCCAACGAACCACGCGCTGCTGCATCGCCGGAGGTGGTCCCGCCGGAATCATGCTCGGCTATCTGCTGGCTCGCGCGGGTGTCGACGTCATCGTCCTCGAAAAACATGCGGACTTTCTTCGCGATTTCCGCGGAGACACAATTCATCCTTCCACGCTCGAAGTTCTTCACGAACTCGGCTTACTTGACGATTTTCTGAAGCGACCTCACCAGGAACTGACCGAGCTTGCCGCACAGGTCGGCCGTCAAACTGTGATTCTCGGCGATTTCTCCCACGTTCGCACGCGATGCAAGTTCATCGCTTTCATGCCACAGTGGGATTTTCTAAATTTCATGGCCGCATCCGCAGAACGCTTTCCCACCTTCCACCTCATGATGAATGCCGAAGCGATGAATCTGATCGAGGAGAACGGCCGAATCCGCGGCGTCCGCGCGACCAATCCCGAAGGCGACCTCGAAATTCGCGCCGAGCTCGTCGTCGCCGCCGATGGCCGCCACTCCACGCTCCGCGAAAAGTCTGGGCTCGAAGTGATGAAGCTCGGCGCGCCGATGGACGTTCTGTGGATGCACCTGTCGCGTCGTCCTGGTGATCCGCCGCAATCCTTCGGCCGGGTCGACGCCGGACGCTTCTTCATTTCGATCGAGCGCGGAGACTACTGGCAATGTGCTTACATCATTCCCAAGGGCGCACTCGATCAGATTCGCGCCGCGGGCCTGGATGGTTTTCGCGAAAATGTTGCGGCGATCGCTCCGTACATGCGCGACCGATTGAGTGAGCTGAAAAGCTGGGACGACATCAAGCTGCTATCCGTAGCCGTTGATCGGCTGCGCCGCTGGTATCGCCCTGGCCTGCTTTGCATCGGCGACGCGGCCCACGCCATGTCGCCCGTCGGCGGAGTCGGCATCAATCTAGCCATCCAGGATGCCGTGGCCGCCGCGAATATCCTCGCCGCGCCCCTCGCCAGTGGTTCTGTATCAGTCCGCGACCTCGAAAAGCTGCAGCGCCGCCGCATGTTTCCTACGCGCGCCACGCAATGGCTCCAGGTCGTCATTCAGAATCGAGTGATTCGTGCGGTCCTGCAAAGCTCCGCCGAAATTCGCGCGTTGCCTTGGCCAATGAAGTTGCTTCGGTGGTGGCCGTTCCTACGCCGCTTTCCCGCACGCATCGTCGGCATCGGCTTCCGGCCGGAACACGTCCACGCGTCGCTGCTTCAACCATCTTCACATCGCCAACCGCAGTCCTTCACATCGTAGCTTGCGGTGCAATCTTGTCGCCGTACGTAGGTTGGAATTTATTGGGTGTTACCGCACAGGCAGTTTAGAATCCTGTCTTCATGCCGGACGCGGAATTCACCTCAGGCCAGCAA
>JASHRI010000488.1 GCA_030037435.1 Candidatus Acidiferrales bacterium
GTATGTAGTTCTGTTCAGCGCGCTGAAGGAAGCAGTGCAGGGACGCCCGGTGGGATGGCGCGGTGTGGAACCGCACCTGCCGACGGCTCCTCCGCCCCCAGCAGCCACACCGCCACCGGCAACTATGGTCCAAGCATAGTTTTGTCGCTTATTCTTTACGCGGTCCTTCGCAAGATCCATTACGACAATTGGCGCGATGACGGTGACGAGGCGAGCCTGCCGCACGATATGAGCTTTGCCGCAACGTGCGCAAATCTGTTAGTATTAGGCCGTTGATGGGCTGCACCTCGGTCTTTCGGGGGCGGCACCGGAGGTCAACATGAGCCTTGTTGCGCATGCGGGCAACGGGAAAGTAACCGTGCCCGACATTTTGGATTGCAAGCATCGTTCCGCCGCTGGTTCCCCAAAATCAAATTCCAAAATTACTTGCATTACGGCATACGACTGCCCCACGGCACAGCTACTCGACGCAGCGGGCGTCGACATTCTGCTTGTGGGAGATTCGGTGGGCATGGCCGTGCTGGGTTATGACAGCACACTCCCCGTCACGCTCGACGACATGCTGCACCATGTGCGAGCCGTCCGCCGGGGCACGCGCCGCGCACTGCTAGTGGCCGACATGCCCTACGGCAGCTTCCACGTGTCGCCCGGCGAATCCATTCACAACGCGCTGCGATTGGTGAAGGAAGGCGGGGCCGAAGCGGTAAAGGTGGAGGGCGGCGAGCGCCGGATCGAATTGATCGCGCGACTCGTCGAAGCAGAAATTCCGGTGATGGGCCATGTGGGACTGACGCCGCAATCGCTGAACGCGCTCGGCGGGTTCCCCGTGCAGGGAAAAACCACTGATGCCGCGCGTCAGGTGGAGCGCGACGCGCGCGCCGTGGAAGCGGCTGGCGCTTTCGCCGTGGTGCTCGAATCGATGCCGCGGGAACTTGCCGCTCAGGTCACCGAGCAACTGCATATTCCAACGATCGGTATCGGCGCCGGCCCGGACTGCGACGGCCAAGTGCTAGTGTTCCACGATATGGTGGGCTTCAGCACGGGGCACAAGCCGAAGTTCGTACGGCAGTATGCGCACTTGTCGGCGGAAATTTCGCGCGCGGCTTCCGAGTTTTGCGACGACGTGCGCAACGGGCGGTTTCCGTCGGACGCCGAGTCGTATCATTCGGCCACCGAGCTGCGCGAGCAGATTCCCGCTCGCCCAATTTCCTGATCGTCGCGCTGCGCAGGCCGGTGGATTGAACCAAGTAGGCACAGCGGGTACACTCGCGGCCTGAGAGGAGCCAGCGCCATGAACATCGAAGACTTCCGCCTGCTCTACGACTTCAACGCATGGGCCAACAATCGGACGCTTGAGGCATGCAACTCGCTCGCACCGGAGCAGTTCACACGCGATCTGGGATCGAGCTTCAAGTCGTTGCGCGACACGCTCGCGCACATCTACGGAGCCGAGTGGATCTGGCTCGAACGCTGGCACGGGCGGGTGCCGTCGGGGTTGCCCTCCGCCTCGGATTTTCCCGACCTTGCGACGCTGCGGCAGCGCTTCACTGAGATCGATCGCAACCTCGTGGATTACGTCGCGTCGTTAACGGCGGACGATGTGCACCGCGTGGTGCATTATAAAAGCTCGATGGGCGTGGCCGGCGCGCAGCCACTGTGGCAGATGCTGCAGCACCTGGCGAATCACGGCACGTATCATCGCGGTCAGATCGCCACCATGTTGCGGCAACTCGGCACTAAGGCAACATCGACCGACCTCATCGGGTTCTATCGCGAGCGCGCCGCACAAGCCGGAGCATGATCCGACCAGCGGTACCGAGATCCAGAAAACCTCCTTGCGGATTCCGTCTAATCGTCTGACTGAAGGCCTCTGATCTTGCCTCCGATGGAAACCATTCACACGATTGCGTGGATGAAACAAGTGGCACGCGATGCGCGACGGCGCGAGCACATTCTGGGGTTTGTGCCGACGATGGGAGCGCTGCACGAAGGCCACCTCTCGCTGATTCGCGCCGCGCGCAGGCAGTGCTCGCCTGTGGTCGTCTCGATTTTCGTGAACCCTACGCAATTTGGCCCTGGCGAGGACCTCGCGAAGTACCCACGGACGTTCGAAGCCGACCGCGCAGCCTGCGAAAACCTTGGCGTCGACTATTTGTTTGTGCCGCCGGTGGACGAGATTTATCCGCGCGGCTTTCGCACTTTCGTGAACGTCGACGGGCTGGGCGACAGGCTAGAGGGGCGCTCGCGCCCAGGGCATTTTCGCGGCGTCGCCACCGTGGTACTGAAACTTTTCGAGATCGTCGAGCCAGAATTTGCATTTTTCGGTCGTAAGGACGCCCAGCAGGTTCGCATACTCGAGCAAATGGTGGCTGATCTGAACCTGAACACTCAACTCGTGACTTGCCCGATCATACGCGAGCCCGATGGGCTCGCACTTTCCTCGCGAAACGCGTACTTGCAAGGCGACCAGCGGCGCGCGGCAACGGTGCTCTATCGCTCGCTCGACGCGGTACGAGCCGAAATCACAGCCGGTGAACGCGACCCGGCACGATTGCTCGCCGCTTTGAGGCACGCCGTGGACCGCGAGCCGAGCGTGGTAATCGACTACGCGGAGATTGTAGATGCGGACACGCTCGAGCCGGTGATGGCGCTGCGGAAGACCTGCTACGTGATGCTTGCAGCCCGCGTGGGTACGGATCGCGCAAAGGCGACACGATTAATCGACAACGCCCTGATCGAGCTAGTCGGCGATTCGCTGCGCGTCACTCTGTAGGGCATATAAGCCGTGCTAGTCGCGCGAATCGTTGACAACGATTCAAGGCTGCCATACCCTCGCCATCCAAAGCGCGGGCCGATCAGTCGTCGAGGAGGCTGAAAATTCATGGCGCGGGGCGGCAGATTTCTGATGCCGATCATCCTGATTGCAGCGGGAGTGATTGGCATTGCCGACCTCGTTGAAAGGCCGCGCTATCAGACGTACCACACCGTGGACATCGTTCAATTAGTAGCTTCGGGAATGTGTTTCGGGGTCGCGCTGGCTCGCCTGCTCGCAAGGTCACGCAAGCCGCCTGGGGCGTAAACAGCCGATTCGCACCCGTCTACGCCGCCAATGCGCTTTTAGCCTTGCTTGACCGCGGCGAGAACTTCATCCACGTGACCGTCCACTTTCACCTTCGGCCACATTTTGCGGATCGTGCCATCCGGACCGATCCAGAATGTGCTGCGCACGATGCCCAGAAATGACTTGCCGAAGAAGCTCTTCATCCGCCGCGCTCCGTAGGCTTCGACGACTTTGAAATGCGTGTCCGCCAGCAGGGGAAAATTCAGCTTGTACTTCTGCTTGAATTTGGTCTGAGCCTCCATCGTGTCGCCGCTACAACCCACCACGGCAGTGTTCAGCGCTCTGAATTTGTCCAGCGCGTCGCGGAAATCGATCGATTCGTGTGTGCAGCCCGTGGTGTTGGCCTTGGGATAGAAATAGAGGATTAGATTTTTGCCGCGATAATCCTCCAGCGCGACGGTGCTGCCATCGTCGGCCTGAGTGCGGAAATCGGGAGCTCGATCGCCTTCTTTGAG
>JASHRI010000489.1 GCA_030037435.1 Candidatus Acidiferrales bacterium
CGAATCCGCGCCATGAGCATGAATGGGAAGCATGGACCCGGATCAAGTTGCCGCAAGACAAGATCCTGATACCGGGCGTGATCGCATCGAGCATCAACTACGTGGAGCATCCCGAGGTCGTAGCGCAGCGGCTGCTGCGCTATGCCGATGTGGTGGGTCGCGAGCGAGTGAT
Organism: Candidatus Acidiferrales bacterium; assembly: GCA_030037435.1. Taxonomy (GTDB): domain Bacteria; phylum Acidobacteriota; class Terriglobia; order Acidiferrales; family UBA7541; genus Palsa-295. The sequence goes on from JASHRI010000489.1 coordinate 173, forward strand.
GGCCGGCAGCGATTGCGGATTCGGAACGTTTGCGGGTTTCGGTCCAGTTTTCCCTGCGTTCGCCTGGATGAAGTTCCGCTCGCTGGCCGAGGGCGCAAGGCTGGCTTCGAAAAAGCTCTGGGGACGTGCTGCGTAAGGTCGCGATTATCAAATCCGTTCGGAAGCGGCGGAGAATCAGCCGCGGAATAATGGAGATGTCATTATGGACCGAAGGTCGTTCATCGGTTTTGGGACGCTGGCGGCAAGCGCGTTGATCGGCGGCAAATGGACGCGAGCGTTTGCGGATGAGGCGAAAGGCGCGCCGGGTGCCGTCGTCTCGACAACGGAAGGCAAGATTCGAGGGCTTCAACTCACTGGCGTGCAAGCCTTCAAAGGAGTTCCTTACGCGGACACCACCGCGGGAGCAAACCGCTTCATGCCGCCCGCAAAGTGCAAGGGGTGGACAAAGGTTCGCGACTGTTTTGAGTTGGGCCACCGCTCTCCGCAATTGCTGGCTTCTTTCCATGGGCAGGTGCCGCCCGAAGTGGAAGCGATGGATCGCGACGAGCCCATGGGAGAAGACTGCCTGGTGCTGAATGTGTGGACGCCCAGCGTGGGCACGACGCACAAGCGGCCCGTCATGGTGTGGCTGCACGGCGGTGGCTACACCAGCGGATCGGGCGGCTTCATCATGTACGACGGCGCAAATCTGGCGCGCAAACACGATTTGGTGGTGATTACGCTGAATCACCGGCTGACCGTGTTCGGCTACCTGTACCTCGCACAAATTGGCGGCGGAAGATATGCGAATTCCAGCAATGTGGGCAATCTGGACATCGTCGCCGCGCTCGAATGGGTCCACGAAAACATTTTGGCGTTCGGCGGAGATCCCGCCAACGTGACGATCTTCGGCCAATCGGGCGGCGGAGGAAAAGTCAGCTCGTTGATGGCCATGCCGGCAGCGAAGGGGCTCTTCCATCGAGCAATCGTGGAAAGCGGCGCCGAAGTGAAAGCCATCCCTGCTGAGACCGCGAGTAAGACGGCGGAAGAGTATTTGTCGAAACTGAATTTGAAACCCACCCAAGCCGACCAATTGGAGAAGCTTTCCACCGAACAACTGCTTTCGGTGATGCCAGCGGGTCTGGGCGGAGGCCTGAATATGGGGCCGGTGATGGATGGCAAGACTCTGCCTAGAGATCCTTTCGATCCGACGGCGCCGGAGATTTCGGCGGAGGTTCCGTTGCTGATTGGAACAGTCGAGACCGAAGTTACCTTTTTCCCGCACCAGATTCTCGACCCAATCGACGATGCCAGCCTGCACGAGCATGTGAAGCAGATGCTTCGCGGGGCTAGCGACGCGAAGGTGGATGAATTGATTTCGGTTTACCGTAAAGGCCGTCCGAAGGCCAGCAATACGGATTTGTATCTGATCATCGCTTCCGACGCGACGTTTCGGCGCGGCGTGCTGATCGAGGCGGATCGCAAGGCAGATCAGGGGAAGGCGGCAGTCTATCAATACTACTTCACGTGGCGCTCGCCGGTGCGCGGCGGCAAATTGCGGACATTCCACACGCTGGAAATTCCGTTTGTTTTCGACAATGTGGATTTGGCGAAGTCGATGACCGGCGACGGAGCGGATCGCTACCCGCTTGAAGCGAAGATGAGCGGCGCGTGGGCGGCGTTTGCGCGAAGCGGCAATCCAAATCATTCCGGCCTTGCGAACTGGCCCACCTTTAACACGTCGCAGCGCGCGGTGATGATCTTCAACGACGAGTGCAAGGCCGTCGATGATCCGTATGGCGCGGAACGGCGGATGCTGGCCGAAATTCAGACCGGCGGCTAGCTCCGTCGCGACCGGCCGAATCATTTTCTGCGTTCCGAGCCGATGCGAGCGCTGGCAACCGGAACCATCCACACCGCGTAGCCACGCGGATCGCGAATGTTAGCGATCATCTGATTGAAATATTCGAGGGCGCTCTCGCGCGAAATCGGCGTGAATTCGCCAATCGGATTTACGTATCCGTCGCGCCAGGCCTCGATGATTGCTGCAAACGTTTCTCGCGGCACACGCAGCGTATCCACCACGATATAATCCAAGGCAATTTGTTCGAGATTGGCTGCCGCTAAAATTCCAAAGATGTTGCGTCCCATAAACAGATCGGTTCCCATGGCGCGGCTCATCGCCGCAGGCACTTCATGCCAAAAATCTCGCGGGTCAAGCGCGCCGCTTTGAAAGTGCAACATTCCGTAGTCTTCGGGAATCAGGTGCAGGTAGCCGCCGGGACGGGTCACACGCACGAGTTCGGCGATGACACGGTCCGGATGCGGTATGGAATGAATCACGTGACGGCAAACGGTGAGATCAAAAGTTTTGTCCGGGCAAGTGAGTTCGAAAATGCTCTGATGTTCGAATTTGAGCCGCGGGCCGAAATTCGCATAGCGCGATCGCGCGAGTTCGAGATGCTTGTCGATGATGTCGACGCCCAGCACGCTGGCCTTCGGAAAAAGGTCGGCAAGCCGGGACGAGCCTTCGCCAGTGCCGCAGCCGGCATCGAGAATCCGCGGTTCAGCCGGGAGCGCGTAACGGCGAAGCAGCGGAATTTCCTGCGGCCAAATCGCGCGGGCCTGCGCGTCGAGAGTGCGGACCATAGATTCGTCCGCCATCTGTTTGGCCTGCGGATTCAGATCACTCACGGCTCATTCTGCCTTTCGATTGGGCGAAGAGATGGAGAAGCAATGGCGACCATTTGGAGTTTCGATTAGAGCGGGTCGTCGATGAGTGTTTTCTATGGCATACGGGCAATTCGATTCGTTTTAGAGTTTCGATTAGAACTGCACGCGGGTCGCGACGAGCGCATACTGAATGCGTTCGAATCATTGGCCTCTGCGCCATCGAAACTCTCCTTTGCGAACGGCTCTGCGCGCGAACACACGGGCCGTGCGCGCCGCTGGATGCGTTTCAAAACAAGTTGGCCGCGCCCAGCAGCTCCGGCGCGAACAACAAAAACAGCCCATGTTAGCATGAGAACGAAAGGCGTCAAGACACAAAGAACCGAGGTACTGGGTCAGTTTGAATTTTAACTGTGTGTCACGATCAAGAAAATTCAAACTGACCCACTACCAGAACCGAACGAAGTTGGCGGAGTGCGGGGGAACAAGCGAGGGTCGAACGACTGAAGGGGCTAAACGGAAACCAATGCTTCGAGGAGTGAAGGCCCTATTTATTTTGGCGATGGCGGCGTGTTTCATTGCGCCGGCGGCGATGGCGCGGCAGGATGACGATACGCCGCGGCCAGCGCCGACTCGATATGCGCAAATGCTGGGGCCGTTTCTCGTGGATGGGCAGAATTTCGACGTGAAGCTGAATGTGATTTGCTACAAGCAGTCGAAGCACGAAGGCATGTGCGACGAGGACGATCTGGAAACGGTAACCTCCGTGAGGATTCTGGACGAAAAGGGAAAGAGCCATTTCAAGAGGTCGTTTCCCATACCTTTGGTGGACAAACTCGACAGGCATATGGTGGATGCGAGGCTGCTTGAGGGCCGCGAGCATCAGGCTCTCGAAATCATTTATGAGGATTTACCGTCGCCGCCAAGGACCGGCGAGTCGGTGCAGATATTCGGCATGGAGGACGGGACGCTGACACCATTCGATCCGGATCCGCTGGAGTATCAGGGCGGGCTGGCCGAACTGCCGCCGGGGCAGGCGAAAAAATCGATTAAATTGCTGCCCAACGACACGTTCGAAATTTATGAGCTTACGACCTACTTTTACATCGTGACTCCAGTGCGAATCGACTGGAAGAATTTCCGCCTGCAGCAGCAGGATCAGGGCGAATTCGACGTGGCGAATGTGAGGGGATATCGAGTGCGTCCCGACATCGAATCCAATCGTGCGGTCCAGATGTACGATTCGCCGGACCCCAATGCGAAGTCCAGAGCAGTCAGCCTGACGCCTCAATCGCGAGTCGAGCTTTTGAAGGCGCGGTTCAACGACGCTCCGCCGGATGAACACGATTCGGCCAACGACACCTGGCTGGAAATCCGCGTAGACGGCAGGGAAGGATGGATTTTGGGCGTCGACGACTACACGGCGCTGGGGCTGACTTTCCTGAATGAAGGAGGCGCTGCGTAAGTGGTAAGCGGGACGGCGGTCCGGAAAAAATCGAGAACTACAATTAAGGATATTTAAGTCCACCTCGGCAGCTGCGCATTTACTGATCAAGTTACTTTTTACTTGACTTTAGAATCCTCATCAGTTAACTGTGCGCCGCACTTCATGGAAAAGTTTTGGGGGCGGGTGTGGCGTGAACTCGCAATTGTGTGTGTTTCGTTCCGAAACCCGCCGCCGAAACGACCAAAAATCAGCCGAGAGGGGGAATACGCGCACGTGCACATGCGAAATCTGAAGGGCCTAGCCATTTTAGTACTACTGATCCTGGTGGGGACATTGATGATCGTTTTAAGGTCTGCCTATGCGCAGCAAGCCGGCAACGCGCCGCTGACGGCGGCGGAGATTGCGCAGCTCTCCCAAAATGTTAACCGTAGCGTGATTGTGCTGATGAAGAACCGTTTCACAAATGGGGCCGCGCTCGCCGACCAGGCGGCCGTGATGGACGAGTTGCGCCAGGTGAACGCCACCCACGTGAAGCAGTACCGTATGGTCAACGCCTTCGCAGCTACGGTATCGGACGGCGAACTGGCAAGGCTGAGGGCCAACCCGTCTGTCGCGGAGGTGGAATCGGACACGGTGGTTCGGCGAAAGCCAGCCTTGGACTCGGTCAGCGCAGGCGCGGGGGCGCAGACCGCGTCGACAGCGGTAAACGATATTCCCGGGGCGTGCAGTAGCAGCTCGACGGGACAACTCGTCGAGGCGGTGCAGGTGACGAATACGGATTCCGATACCCCAGGGGCTCAAACCGCTCGCTCGCTCGGGTTCACCGGCGCCGGAGTCAAGGTGGCTTTTATTGCGGACGGCGTGGACATCAACAACGTGAACTTCATCCGGGCGGACGGCACATCGGTCTTCTCCGACTACCAGGATTTCAGCGGAGACGGGCTGAATGCGCCGACCTACGGCGAAGAAGCCTTTTTGGATAGCAACTCGATTGCCGGCCAAGGGCTGCAGGTTTACGACGTGAGCCAATACAGCGCGGAGCCGGACGACACGGCCTGCTACATGAGAATTGAAGGCGTGGCGCCGGGTGCCTCACTGGTCGGATTGAAAGCCTTCAGCGCATTTAACTACACCACCACATCGGCACTCCTGCAGGCTGTCGAGTATGCGGTCCTCGTCGATCACGTGGACGTGCTCAATGAGTCTTTTGGCTCCAATGATTATCCGGATGTCACCTCGCAAGACATCCTCAAGCAGTTTAACGATGCCGCAGTGGCTCTGGGAGTGACGGTGGTGGTGTCCAGTGGTGATGCCGGCTCGACGGACACAATCGGGTCACCCGCTTCCGACCCAACGGTCATTTCCGTCGGAGCATCCACGACCATGCAGATTTATGCGCAGGACAATGAGGGCGTGGCCCGCGACTTCGCCACGACGGGCTGGCTGGATGACAACATTAGCGCGCTTAGCTCCGGCGGATATACCGAGACGGGCAACACAGTTGACTTGGTGGCGCCGGGCGACAGTGGTTGGGTCTCCTGCGATGCCAGCCCAAACTACGCCGATTGCACCAACTTTGTCGGCGAGCCGTCTGACGTGATCGATTCGGGCGGCACTAGCATGTCCGCGCCGCTGACGTCAGGGGCGGCAGCACTGGTGATTCAAGCCTATCGGAGCACGCACGGCGGCAGCTCGCCTTCACCGGCGCTGATCAAGCAGATACTGACAAGCACAGCGACGAATCTGGGCACGCCAGCGGTGGAGCAGGGAGCGGGGCTGCTGAATACGTATCAGGCGGTGCTGTTGGCGGAATCGATTGGACTGCCAAACGCGACAGGAGCCTCGCTGATACTTTCGGAAAATCAATTGAACGCTGTGGATGTCCCTGGCAAGACCGAGTCTTGGCCCGTTACGGTGACGAACGTCAGCACGGCCGCTCAGTCGGTGACGGTGACAGGGAAGACCTTTGGGCCAGAGGAAAACATTCAAAGCGGTTCAGTGCAGTTTCCGAACGGGAACACAGGGGCGTCGCCGATCGAGATATGGTCCGGGTTGACGGAGCAATACGTCACCGTCAATTTTACGGTTCCGACGGGGGCCGACCGGCTGGATGCCTCGATCGCATATCCTCTTGGCGATGGATATCCTGTGCATCTGACTCTCATTGATCCTACCGGCAAGTTGGCAGCCTACACCTTGCCGCAAGGGGTTTCAGGTTTCGGGAACGTGGATGTAAGGGAGCCGGCAGCGGGAACGTGGACGGGCGTCATTTTCGCCTATCCTCAATTCCTGACTGAATCGCCGACCGTTTCCGTGAACTGGCAGGTATACACGCAGAGCTTTGTGTCGTTTGGTTCCGTCTCTTCTCCGAATCTGACGCTGGGGCCTGGTGCGAGCAAGACGGTGATGGTAAGTGCCTCGACTCCGTCGGCGGCTGGCGATGCGGATGGATCGTTTGTCTTCACTTCAACGAGCGATGGCACGGACCCCAATGTAGGGGTAGAGGCTAACTCTATCCCAGTCACGCTACGGAGCCTGATCAATTTGAACAGCGGCGGAGCATTTAGCGGCGTAATCACGGGAGGGAATGGGCGGCCTAATGGGGAAGGCCAAGTGGCCTATTACGAATTCGACGTGGGCACTGGTCACAGTAGCATTGCGGCAAATGTATTGGCGCCCAGCAACGAGGCGCCTCCGATCGGCGCCTACCTTGTCAATCCGTACGGCGTTGCGGTGGGTTTCGGTACGGGCTATCAACAGGGATCCCAGGCCCTAACTGCTTACACTCTGAATCCAGTTCCGGGTCGTTGGGCGCTCATCGTGGATTTCGCCGAGTCGGCTTACGCGTCTGCCATTTCGCAGCCATTCACTGGAAATATCCAGCTTGATGGCGAGAATGCCTCGGCACCCGAGCTACCGGACAGCCCGGAACGGAAGCTTAAAGCAGGCGTCCCGGTGACAGTTCCAGTGACGGTAACTGACAACGGGGCCGGCCCGGAAGTGGTCTTTTTCGATCCCCGCTTGAACGCCGAAACGACCAGCGAGCTTGCCGGTTTGGAGGAGCCAAACGGCTTTGAATATCCGCTGCCTCTATCTTATTTCCCTTTCCCATACTGGTTGGTTCCCTCGGAAACGTCGAGCCTGTTTGTCACAGCAGCCGGAAGCGTGCCGATTGAGTTTGACTTCTCGCCCATAAATGGAGACCCGGACGTCTTCGGGGCGCCGATAGCGGGCAACAATGCCGTTGGCTTCTATGCTCCGAGCGGGGGAGTTGTGCAGCCCGGATATTGGGAATCTGGCCTCAGCGAGGTTGGGCCATATCCGTCCAGCGGGGCGCCCGCAGCACAGGCCAATGTCACCATGCTGGCGCGCACGAAAACATTCGATCCAACCGTCAGCAGCGCGACGGGGGATTACTGGCTCAGTTCGCTGAACACAGCTTACAGCGCCTTTTCGCCGGTGTATCTGCAACCTGGACAGAGCATGACGATCGACGTGACCATCACGCCGTCCGGCAGGCCGGGCACCGTGGTGAGTGGAACGCTGTACGTGGATGATTTCGTTCAGTACAACGCGCCTTACAATCCTTACAACCAGGCAACGGCGGACGAGGTAGCCGCGCTTCCCTATAGCTATACGATTCGGTAACACTGCCGGGTAACCGGCTCAGGCAGGGAGGGCGGGACGTTATAAGTTCCGCCCCTCTTTCCGTCTCGCCGCGCAAACCGATCCTACTCCCGCTAGCGTCAACATTGCGGTATCATCCGTCGGCTGCAATTATTCGGGAGTGATTTTATGGCTATTGTGAACCGGATGAAAATTCCGGGAATTTCCTTTCTAGCTTTGCCTCTGCTGATCTTCACGCTGGTTGCGCCGTGGTTCAGCCGTCCTTGCTTCGCGCAAGAAGATCCTTCAGGCAAGTGGTCGCCGCGCCTGGATGAGGATTATATGGAGCGCAATCCAGGTCCGGAGATTGGCGACTATTTGGGCATTCCGGTGAATGATGCCGCGCGCATGCGGGGCGATACGTGGGACGCGGCGATCGTGGACATGCCGGAGAACCAGTGCCGGGAACACGGCGCCGATTATGGCTGGCGAGGCCCTTCGAATCTGCATATCTGGACGGAAGTGGACCCAGCGTCGCAGCAGGTGATTGCCTATCACACCCACTTGGGAGCCTACGGCGCGGAGCAGACCATTTGGATGGATGGGCGTCCACGGCCCGGACCTTACGCACCGCACACGTGGCAGGGCTTTTCGACCGGCGAATGGGACGGAGATGCGCTGGTGGCAACCGTGACGCACCTGAAAGAGAACTGGCTGCGGCGCAACGGGCTC